>JBQCGE010000295.1:0-5207 GCA_051955955.1 Verrucomicrobiota bacterium | reverse complement strand
CGCAGGATACTACCACGGCGGCACGGACGGCCAATTTCCTGAAGGCGCATTCCGTGTGGATGAAGCCAAATTATTCCTGGAAGCACCTCTAGGCCATGAGGTCTATTTTTTCGGTGAACTGAACCTGATCATTCGCGAGAGTGACGACGAATATTTTCACCTTGGAGAACTCTACCTAGATTTCGAAAACCTGAGCCGCTTCTGGAGCGAAAAAAACTTCCTCAATGTTCGAATCGGTCGCATCGATGTCCCTTTTGGCGAAGAGTACCTGGTTCGTGATTCCATTGATAACCCCTTCATTTCCCATACATTGAGCGATATCTGGGGGGTCGATGAAGGAATCGAATTGTATGGTTCGCTCGGCGGATTTGACTACGTCTTTGCTGTGCAAAATGGCGGCCATCCTACTCTCAATGATTACGATTCCGACAAAGCTCTCGTGGGACGTGTTGGCTACAATTTCGGCAACCGCGCGCGGCTCAGCTTGAGTGGTATGCGCACAGGCGCGTTGAACACGGCGGGCGATAAGCTTTCGGAGACCTGGTTTGGCAACGGCTTTTTCGCTCCGGTCGACAAACCGGAAGAGACACCCACTTTCCAGGCAGACCTTGTTGAACTCGATGCCCAAACATATTGGAAGAATGGCCATCTCAAATTGGCGGGCGGCTATTTCCAATATGACGACACGAACCCGGGTATCGCCAAGCGTGATGGCTATTACTATTACGCTGAAGGATTGCAGCACTTCACCAAAAAACTTTATGGTGCAACGCGCTTCAGCCAAATCCTCGCGGATGATGGATTGCACCTGGTTGGTTTCGGCAATTTTGGCAAGTATCTCTTCACCCCATTGCTCACGAAGAATCTTTGGCGCTTAAGCCTTGGGGTCGGTTACCAGTGGAGTGATAACCTTCTCACCAAAGTCGAGTACAGCTTCGAGCAGGGCAAACTCGTCAGCGGTGGTAAAAGGGATCATGAAGATTTCTTTGGCGCAGAGGTCAGTTTCAAGTTTTAATGAAAGCCCCCCTGATATTTGTAATTGGAATCCTGTGCTGCATTGCCTCACTGGAAGCAGGCACAATTGTTGGAACCGTTCGCGCCGAAGGCAAGGAAGGCACTGGAGGGGAAGGCAAAGGTGGCAAGTATGACAGCCGCAAGTATAAGTTCGTGGAACGAGTCAATTATTCCGAGTTAGCCGACTTCATTGTTTATATTGAGGGCAGCTTTACGAACAGCCCTGCCCCTCCCTCCAAACCGATCCAGGTTATCACGCAACAGGATGCCACATTCCGCCCCCATGTCCTCCCGGTTTATGTCGGCACTTCAGTCGAATGGCCGAACAAAGACGATATTTATCACAACGTTTTCTCAATCTCGGATGCCGCGCAGTTTGATCTTGGGCTTTACAAGGAACCCGATCTTCCCAAGCCAGTGATTTTTGACAAACCCGGCCGCGTGGATGTTTTCTGCTCCATCCATAGCAAAATGAGTTGTGTCGTTCTCGTCTTGCAAAATCCATGGTTCGCCAGCGCGAATCGTCAGGGCCATTACAAAATCGAAAATGTTCCTCCCGGCAAATACACATTAAAAGCCTGGCATGAACGTCTCCCAACCTCCTCTCAGGAAATCGTTGTCCCTGCTGATGGAGAGGCGAAAGCCGATTTCGTTCTAGGCATCAAGGGCCTTCCCCAACATTAATTATGGCAATCTCAATTTTTAAAGGGCGGCTCAGTTTCCAGGCCAAAGTTCTGATCCCGGTCATTGCGCTCCTGGTGCTCCTCCCGGGCATCATGCTGCTGGTCACTTATCGCAGCAACGTGGCGCAACTGGAGAAAGCCTCCCGCCAACGCCTCCTCACCGCTGATGCTGTATTTAAATATTTTATAAAAATCCGCCACAACCACCTCCTCTCGAGGTTCAAAAACGCCGCTGCCGACCCCCGCCTTCGCGCTATCGGCAAGCTCGAGGATTCCCGCACCATGAATTCCCGCCTGCACGAAATGCTCGCCGAGGAATTGGGTGAAGATGCTGAATTTATTATTTACGTCACCGCCGAAGGAAAGCTGCTTGCCGAGGCAAGGCGCGATTCTTCGAGCCAAATGAAAGATTTCGAGGAAGCCGCACAAACGGGCGTGGAACACGCCCTGCTCGGCACTCCGGATAGCACCGTTCTCCCTCTTAGCTCCGGCCTTTACAACATCATAGCCGTTCCCGTTCTCGCCCAGGATATGCTCGTGGGCGCCCTCGGTGTGGGGGTCAGGGTCGGTGAAAATGCGCTCCAGGAATTAAATTCCATCACGCGCGCCGATGTCGTCCTCTACTTCAATGGCCGCCCTGCCGCGAGCACCTTGCGCAATGCCGAACTCAGCTCCATCACGCTTCCGAAAAGAGAGATGGGTCCAGGCTCCGAAACGGAATCAATCCACCCTCTCATAATCAGCGGGTCGCATTATGTTGGACTTTCCTCCCGCTTTCCTGATTCGCCCGCTGAAGATGATGTCCAGTATTTGTTACTCTCCTCCTACGAATCCGCCTTGCTGCAAATGAAGGAAACCCAGGCGATGCTCCTGCTCCTTAGTTCTGTGGGTATTGCGATCAGCGCTTTCGTGATCTGGATTGTCATAGGGCGCATTACCGCTCCTTTGCGAACGCTCCGCACCAGCGCTGAAGCGGTTGGTTCGGGCGACTTCACTCAACGCATTCACATCGCCTCCAATGACGAGTTTGGCCAACTTGGCCAATCGTTCAATCAAATGACGCGCAACCTGCAGCAGTCACATGCTGAACTGCAAAAAACCGTCGATACCCTCAAGGCCACGCAGGCTCAATTAATCCAAAGTGAAAAACTCTCCGCCGTCGGTGAATTTGTCGCCGGCGTAGCTCACGAATTGAACAATCCGCTCACCAGCGTGATTGGATTTGCCGAACTGCTAAAAACCGCAAACCTCCAGGGGAAACACCAGAACTTTCTCAACTACATCGTCAAAAGCAGCGAGCGTTGCCAAAAAATAGTCCAGGGTTTGCTCAGCTTTGCCCGCCAACATCCCCCTGAACGCAAGTTGGTCAATGCCAACGAAATGATCGAGGACGTTTTGGAAATTCTCGCTTACGAAATGCGCACGAGCAATATCGAGATCGAGCGCAATTTCGAATCAAATCTTCCGAAGATCATGGGCGATTCGCATCAGCTTCAGCAGGTATTCTTGAACCTTCTCAATAACGCGCGGCAAGCGATGGAGTCGCACCAGGCGACGGGCAAAATTAAGGTCACCACCGAAACGGCTGGCAATAACATCCGCATTCTTTTCGAAGATAACGGCCCTGGAATTAAGAACGAAAATCTCTCGCGTATTTTCGATCCCTTCTTCACCACCAAAGCAATCGGGAAAGGCACTGGCCTCGGGCTAAGTCTCTGCTACGGCATTATTAACGAACATGGTGGACACATCGCCGCCCACAGTGAACCGGGCCAGGGTGCAACGTTCGTGATCGAACTCCCCAGACAGCAGGATCTTACGCTCGAAACTGCGGGCATCGGCACACTCGCGCCCGATCATGATACCGTCTTCGGTGTGGGCAGGCGCGTCCTGGTGATTGATGACGAAGAATGGATTCTGGAGCTGGTCTCCCAAATTTTGAAGCGCGACGGCTTCCATGTCGATACCGTTCGAGATGGACATGCCGCTCTCGATCGGGTCTCTCAAAGCCAGTACGAACTCCTCGTTTGCGACTGGAAGATGCCCGGCCTCAGCGGCACGCAACTCTACGAGCGAATTTCCCACGTTAATCCAAATGCCGCCGACCGCGTCATTTTCATGACGGGTGATGTGGTCAGCGATACTTTCCAGAATTTCCTGAAGGAACACCGGAAGACTTGTCTTTCCAAGCCATTCTCCGTCCAGGAATTCCGGAGGACGATCAACCATTTCGTCCTCGATAATTGAGGTAACGCTCCCCTACTCGATCGCGGGAGTAACCACGCGATAAAACCGCTGGCTCCGATCCGCCGCGTTAGTGTCCTGCATCGTGACCGATCCGCCAGTCCCGTCGATATTTTCCAAAGTTTTCCACGTGGTGGACGGCAGCAGGGAATTGCGGTATTGCAACGAATAAGTCTTTCCAACAACCCTATTGAACTGAATCGCGGGCACAGTAGCCGCTCCTGAGATGCCCTTTACTGCCAACCGGCTGCTTGCGTTCCGCGGGTCTGTTCCGGCGATGTATTCGGCCACATTCGTAAACCCATCCCCGTCCGCATCCTGCGAAGCATCAGACGGATCGTTTTTGTTGAACCCGTTTGCATCTTCCCATTGATCCGGCAAACCATCGGCATCGCTGTCCTGAAGTTCCGGTGAGTTCGACCGCCCTGCGGTTGGCGAACCGCTCTCCCAGTTGATAGGATCATTCCCAAATGCCAATGAATTTTTGCGCTGCAATGAATTTCCCGTGCCGCTCGCGCCCGAAGGCCATGGCGCCGTATCCAGAAAATTCAGTTTATCGACGCGAATATACGGGACATAACCAGCATCCGGATGGGGCGGCAATTGGGGTGGATCGGGTTTATAGAGTTCGACTGAGTCTCCTGAGTTGTTCAGCTTGCCGGACCATGGTCCGAAAATCTGCACCTGCGCAGGCACATTATATTTCGCCCGAAACGCGTCTCGTTGTGCCGTGTTTGCGTTCGGATCGAATGAAACCACCAGCGCATAGCCAAACGCCGGAATAGAACTGTTCGCGGGAAATACAAAACTGAGTGCATCCCGCAGTTTCCAACTATTTGTCGCAGCATTGGGATCAAAGAGAGGCACCGTATTCCCTGAAATATTATACAGTTCAATAAATTCATCGAGGGTATTGTCCAATGCGCCCGTTGGCGGTGGATTGTACATGATTTCATTTACGACCACCGGACCCACTTTCGGCGCTGAGTTCGGCGCTCCTTTCCCGGTTCGGAACTGCTCTACCGAAGTGGGATTACTCACACCAAAGGTGGGAGTTTGCATTGCCACAAATTTATAATCCCCCGGCACACTCGTCTGATACCGACCAAAGGATACTGCGTTCTCGGCCGATTCAAATGTTTCACTCACGATGTAACCGGTCAGGTTTCCGTTTGAATCCGCCTGCGCCAAATATACCTGGTCTCCATGCGCTGAATTGAACGTAAACGGATCGACGGCCCCCGCTCCGTTGAAAGCGCCTTCGTA
>JBQCGE010000294.1:0-12498 GCA_051955955.1 Verrucomicrobiota bacterium | reverse complement strand
GGTTCGTCCAAATCAGGGAACCGTTGCGATTTAATCCATACACAGTCCCATCGGAACCTCCCACAAAAACCGTGCCATCCGAACTAATCGCGACCGCCGAAGCAACTGACCTAATATTATTAGTCCAAAGCCGCGAACCATTTTTACCAAAAGCAAAAACTCCCTCGCTGGTGGTCGCATAAATTCGATCTGTATCGATACTAATCGCTCCCAGGTCCGAATCGGAACCACTAAATAGATTTGTCTTCCACATTTCCATTCCCGGCGGCGCTATCGCCGCAATAGAACCCTTGCCTCCAATATAAATAGTCCCGTCCAAATCAACGGCGGGAGCCGTTTGCAAAGCTTTCCCAAAATCGTATTCAAACGATTTTGAACCTTGTGCGAATGCAGGAGTGACGAAAGTGAAACCCAATAAAAATGCCAGCAAGCCGCCTTTCATAATGTTCTTTTATGCTGATGGAAAATAGTTAGCAAGCTTAATTTTTATTGTTAATCAAGGTAAGTAAAATTCACAGTTGCAAATCTTACACAAGGCTTGCTGGGCAACTCTTCCAAGCTTCCCCAGTTACTGACCGAATCCGCATTACGAAAAGAATCCGTACGCTTACGAATGCTCCCACATGAAATAGCCGCTACAACAAATCACCAACTTCTCCCCAATCATCTCCGCCTTTCTTTCTGCCCCGCATTCCACCGGGCCCGAAAATCTTTTTGTTTTCCCCCGGTTAACCGTTACTGTTCCGCCCATGGCGCAGCGGAAGGCGCAAATCAAGCGCGCAACAAAAGAAACAGACATCGCCCTGAGTTTGAATGTGGATGGAAGCGGCAAATCTTCCATTACCACCGGCATTCCGTTTTTTGATCACATGCTCACGCTTGTCGCGAAGCATGCCGTGGTCGACCTGAAGTTTAAATGCAAGGGTGACCTCGACGTCGATGCCCACCATACCGTCGAGGATTCTGGAATTGCTTTAGGTCAGGCCTTCGTTCAGGCTTTAGGAACAAAAGAAGGAATCCGGCGGTACGGAACCGGTTTTAATTCGCCTTTTAAAGGAGAGGCCTACGTGCCCATGGATGAATGCCTCGCCCGATGTGTCGTCGATTTCAGCGGACGCCCGTATCTCGTCTGGCGCGGATTGGACAAGCATGCGTATAAAGAGTTAACTTTAAGGGAGATGCGGCAGGACATGTCCACTGCATTTCGATTTGGCCTCGCTCGTGAATTTTTTCAAGGGTTCGCCAACGAAGCGCGTTGCAATTTGCATCTGGAATTGTTGTATGGATCTGAACCACACCACATTGTGGAAGCCCTTTTCAAGGCTTTTGCCAAGGCGGTTGACTTCGCCTGCCAGGCTGATCCCCGCATTGCGGGCCAAATCCCCAGCACAAAGGGAAAATTGTAGGTATCCCTCTGAATAGTAGCCATCTTAGGAGCGTCAATTCCAATGCCGAGCAAAATAGATTATCCAACCGCGAGCGATGAAGTGCTCGTGAAAGCGGCGCAGAAAGGAAATATGCCTGCTTTTGAGGAGTTGGTCGGTCGGCATCGCGATAAAATTTACGCGCGCGCCTTCAGCATGGTTCGGAACGAAGAAGACGCGGTTGATCTTTCACAGGAAGCATGGGTCAAGGGCTGGCAACGATTGAATCAGTTTCAAGGAGATTCCAGCTTTGCCACCTGGATGACGCGGATCGTCATCAACCTGTGCCTGGACCAGTTGCGAAAGCAAAAGCGGGTTAAGTCCGAATCCATCGATCAGATGGAGGAGGATAGTGGTGGAGTCGAGCGCCAAATGCCGGTGCTGAACCCAAACCCGACCGAGAACCTGGAGCGCGGCGAACTGCGCGTCAGGATTGATAAAGCGCTCGCGCAACTCTCCTATGAGCACCGAACTGTGCTCATCTTGCATGAATTTGAAGAATTGGAATACAAACTGATCGCGAAAAAAATGGGATGTTCGATCGGCACCGTAATGTCCCGTTTGTTCTACGCCAGGCGCAAAATGGCTTCGCTCCTGGCAGGACTTAAGCGAGAAGAAATGCAGACGGAAAAATGAACAACGCAACTCAATTGGAGGTAATGTCTTACCTCGACAATGAGCTCTCCGCCCAGGAAGCACGCAGGGTGGCAGCGCTCATTACAAATGATCCTGAGGCTCGCGCTATTTACAACGAGTTGAAGGAAACGCGTGAATTGCTGCAAGGCAATGAACTCCCGCTCACCCTCAAGGAACCACACGATTTTTATTGGTCGCAAATCCAGCGGCGCATTGCTTCTCAGGAAGCGACAGCTCCCGCACGATCCAGCGCCCTGCCGTGGTGGATGCGCCTGTTGGCTCCCATTGCCGGCGCCGTTGCGCTCGCCGCTGTGCTCCTGAGCCTTCAGGGACCACATATTCAACCTTTAAAAACAACGCGGGTCTCTTCAGCAATGCACGAAATCGAGAACAGCCCGGAAATGGCCACCATCACTTTTCGTTCCGAGAGCGAAGGCGTCACCGTGGTTTGGGTCTCCGCGCGCGATACCACCACTGAACCAGCCGAAGTGATGGAGTAACAAAGCCCCAGCGCTATTTAAACCTGATTTAAAATTCACTCTATGCAGCTTGTGCACCGACTTGTCTTAATTTTATCCGCTGCGGCAACTCTGCTTTGCCTTACCGCGCCCATTCACGCCGATACAAATCAGGCCAATAAAGGCCCGGAACAAAAATTCTCAGCAATCCTCATCTGGGGCACCGATAGCCCCAAGCCGGAAGGAAAGGATCTGAAGGATGTGGATAGCGCCCTCAAGGACAAATTCCAAAAAATCTTCAAATGGAAAAATTACTTCGAGGTCAGTAAGAAACCGTTCAGCCTGCACCAGGGTGAATCTCACATGCTCAAACTCAGCCCCAAGTGCGAGGTGAAAGTTCACCAAAGCGAACAAGAAGGCCTCGAAGTTGAACTTTATGGAGAGGGCAAATTCGTCGTCAAACGCAAACAAACCATGCCGCTCTCCGATATCCTGATCCTTGCTGGTGACGATAAAAATGCCTCCGCATGGTTCGTGGTAATCAAGCCCGAATAGCTTCCTCTGAATTGCAAACCCCGCGGCAAACCAGCCCGGGGTTATCCCTGATACCGCAACCGTTTTCTTCCTTGTCCGCCTAAGCTCCCCTCGCCTTATTGCAGCTCTCTTCTTTCGGCTCCATCTTGCCCGGTATGAATAAAGTTGTCTTGCTTTCTGATGGCCTCGTTCTCATCCGTGAAGAAGTGCCAGACGACAACGCCGCCCAATCAAACGCTAAGGGAGAGTTATGACCCACCGGAACTCAACAACGAAACCGGTTGTGACACGCGGGAAAACCTTGAAGCGCAAATGCCGCAAGCCGGGGCCGTTCACGCCAGAACAGGAAACATTGCGAGGCTGGGCTCGTTCCGCCTTGCGTGGCAGAAGCAAAAGCTGAATTCCTTCTATCCCTTTTTCTCGATCAACTCACGGAATTCGTCGAACAGAACCGTCGAATCGTGAGGACCAGGTGAAGCTTCCGGATGGTACTGCACGCAATAAATCGGTTTGGTTTTGTGGCGCATACCTTCCACCGTCGAATCGTTCAGATTCAAGCGATTCACTTCCACTTCGCTCGGCAAACTCTTGGGATCGACCGCGAAGCCGTGGTTTTGTGAAGTGATTTCAACTCTGCCCGTCTCAAGATCCTTGACCGGTTGGTTCGCTCCACGATGGCCAAACTTCAGCTTAAAAGTTTTCCCGCCAAAGCCTGCCCAAGAATCTGGTGGCCCAGGCAGATTCCAAATATTGGAATGCCACGTCCCACAAGCTGCTTCACTTCATTCACGATTTGAGGCAAGGCGGAGGGATCCCCAGGCCCGTTCGATAGAAAAATTCCCGCTGGCTTATACTTCAACGCCTCGGCCGCTGGTGTATTCGCAGGCACAACCTGCACTTTGAATCCGCGCTGGCGCAAACGCCGCAGGATGTTGTATTTCATTCCGAAATCGTAGGCGACGATCGGAATGTCAGCCGCACGGAGCGGTTCACGAACAAGTCGCGCGTCAACCGGTGCTGGGCCATGCACCAATTTGAAATCAGCACTTTGCTCGTCTTTGGCATCCCAGGCGAATGGTTCACGGTGGGTGACTTCCTTCACATAATCCACCCCAACAATCCCAGGCCATTCCCGGGCTCGTTTCACCGCTTCTTCGTCAGAAATTTCGAGCGTCGAAATATAACCATTCATCGCGCCCCGCACGCGCAATTTCTTCGTCAGCGCACGGGTGTCGATCCTCTCAATCCCCGGCAGCCCGTATTTTTCCAAATATTCCGGCAAACTGAAATCCGCGCGCCAGGTGCTGACGATTGGCGATAGTTCGCGAATGACAAACCCCGCCACATGTGGCCGCCACGATTCGATATCCTGAAGATTTACCCCGTAATTCCCAATTTGGGGATAAGTCATCTTGACGATCTGCCCTTTATACGATGGGTCAGTCAGAATTTCCTGGTATCCCGTCATCGAAGTGTTGAAAACCACTTCGCCGCACACTTCAGCCCGCGCGCCAAAACCTTTGCCGCGGTAGATTGTTCCATCTTCAAGAGCCAGGACAGCGTTCATTCGGTTAATCATCGTGCAAAACCGGGCTGGATGCTAGGCGCGAATGCGCAAAATCCAAGAGAAATTCGCATCATTAGCTCAAACCTTTACCAGTTTCCATTTGCCGCGGCGGAAAATCACGATTCCAATCACCGCCACAAGCGAGAACGCAAGCGCTTGAGCAACAAACACTCCAGCCGAACCGAAACCAAACGTTTCGGCCAGCAGGTACGCCACTGGAATCTGAACAAACCAAAAGCAGACCAGGTTCATCAACGTCGGGGTTTTTGTATCTCCCGCTCCGTTGAACGATTGCCCAATCACCATGCCGTAGGCAAAGAAGACATATCCCAGGCAAATGATCCGCAGGCATAGCACCCCAGTTCTCAGCACCTCCGGTTCACTGGAAAAAAGCGAGACGATCTGCCGCGCAAAGATGAAGAACAAAACAGATACAGTCGTTAGGAACAGCATGTTATACCAGGCTGCCGTCCACACAGATTTCTCGGCACGGTCCGGTTGTTTCGCCCCAAGATTTTGCCCAACCAGCGTTGCAGCGGCATTGGCCAATCCCCACGAAGGCAGAATGGTGAAGATGATCACCCGAATCGCGATGGTATAGCCTGCGACTGCGCTGGTGCCGAAGCTCGCAAGGATTCTCACCATCAAAACCCAGCTTGCCGAATGCAGCAGAAACTGGCTCATCCCTCCGAGCGAAACGCGAAACATCTGGAACACAAGGGCGGGTTTAAATGCGAGATCGCTCCGTTGGATTCGAATCATCGAGCGTTTTCCAAAAAGATTGTAAAATTGATAAATCACTCCGATTCCCCGCCCGAGCGAAGTTGCCACTGCAGCGCCGGTCACCCCCATCGCTGGAATCGGCCCCAGGCCGAAAATAAAAATCGGCCCAAGCACCATGTTTAAAATATTGGCTAGCCACAGCACACGCATTGCGATCGCTGCATCACCCACACCGCGAAAAATGGCGTTGTTCAGAAACAACAGCATAATCACCACGTGCGCTCCCAATTGGATCCGCGTGAAGTTCTTCCCTTGCTCGATCAACTCCGGTGAGCCCCCCATCAATCGCAGGATATCTTCAGCAAAGATAACTCCAGCAATGCTCAACGGAATCGCAATTGCCACGGCTAGATAAAGAGCCTGCACTGCCGCATTAGCCGCCGCATGGAAATCCTTTTCACCCGCCCGGCGCGCTACAAATGCGGTCGCTGCCATGCTCAAGCCAACCGCAATCGCGTAAATCAGCATCATCACCGACTCCGTCAACCCAACGGTGGCAACTGCGTTCACGCCCACCCGGCTCACATAAAAAACATCCACCACCGCAAACAGCGACTCCATTACCATTTCCAGAATCATCGGCAATGCCAGGACAAAAAGCGCGCGCTTCAGACTGCCAGTGGTAAAATCCTTCTGCTCACCGCGCAAAGCAGTTTTTATCAAGGTCCAAATACCTGTGGAACCATCGTTCGCGATAGCAGAACTCATAACATTACTTTTTAATTACCTCGGATACCCTGGGGACAATCCACCCGGACACGTCAGATTCAGAGAAAAAGGTGCGGAAGCAAACGAGGCAAAGATCGAGACAAAAATCCCCACGCAAAAACAAGCTTGGGAATCACCACCAACTGACGACCTGAATAGAGCGGCAGCCAAAGAATTCGTCAAACGCGAATTCCACGTTCACAAACATCGCCTTCTACTTGCGCCGTCTCAGAGATGGATCAACTTCCTTTTTCGAAAATGATTTCGTCTCCCTGCGCAGTTACATGAATTGTGTCACCCGGTTTGAACTCTCCACCCAGGATTTTCGTGGCCAACGGATCAAGCAAATACTCCTGGATCGCGCGCTTGAGCGGACGAGCCCCAAATTGCGCATCATAACCATTGCGAGCCAGAAGTTGCTTCGCCGCTTTGTCCACCTCGATTGTAAAGTTTTGTCCGGCAAGGCGGCGGGCCACGTTGTTCAACTGGATATCGACAATGCTGGTGATCTGTTTTTCATCCAGGCGATGGAACACAATAATATCGTCGATACGGTTCAGGAACTCAGGACGGAAATGCCCGCGCAGTTCATTCTTCACCTTTTGCTCCATTTCCGCCTTATCCTTCGCAGTCAGTTTTCCGGTGTCGAAATATTCCTGGATGATCGGGGAGCCAATGTTGCTCGTCATGATGATGATGGTGTTCTTGAAATCAACCGTCCTCCCCTGCCCATCCGTGAGCCGTCCATCATCAAGCACCTGCAACAGGACATTGAAAACGTCGTGGTGGGCTTTTTCAATTTCATCGAAAAGCACCACCGCATAAGGGCGACGTCGGACGGCTTCACTGAGCTGGCCGCCTTCCTCGTACCCCACATACCCCGGAGGTGCCCCGATCAGCCGCGCAACGGTGTGCTTCTCCATGTACTCGCTCATGTCGATCCGAATCATGGCGTTGTCATCATCAAAGAGGAATTCAGCCAGTGCGCGCGCCAATTCCGTTTTACCGACCCCGGTAGGCCCAAGAAAAATGAATGAACCCATCGGTCGATTCGGGTCCTGCAAACCGCTCCGCGCGCGACGAACCGCGTTGGATATCGCTTCAATCGCTTCCTCCTGCCCAACCACACGGCGGGCAAGCCGTTCTTCCATTTGCAAAAGTTTTTGGCGTTCCCCTTCCAGCATCTTTGTAACAGGCACGCCCGTCCATGACGAAACTACTTCGGCAATATCTTCATCCGTGACTTCCTGCTTGAGGAGTCGTTTGCCACCCCCCTGCTCCGCCACTTCCTGTTTCTCGGCATTCGCCAACTTTTGTTGAAGCTCGGGAATGCGCCCGTATTGGATCTGCGCAGCGGTGTTCAGGTCCCCGGTCCGCTGCGCGCGTTCCATGTCCAGGCGCGCTTGCTCCAACTGTTGGTGAATGATGCTGACCGCATTAATGGCGGCTTTTTCATTCTGCCACTGGGCTTTTAATTGCGACGACTGTTCCTTGAGATCTGCCAGTTCTTTTTACAGCTTCTTGAGCCGTTCCTGCGAACCCGGATCCTTCTCTTTCTTCAGCGCGGTCTGCTCAATCTCGAGCTGCATAATCCGCCGTTCCAGTTGGTCGATTTCCGTCGGCATGGAATCCAGTTCCATGCGAAGCCGCGAAGCCGCTTCATCCATCAGGTCAACGGCTTTGTCGGGCAGGAACCGATCCGTGATATAACGGTTCGAAAGCGTCGCCGCGGCCACGAGAGCCGCATCCTGAATGCGAATCCCATGGTGGTTTTCGTATCGTTCCTTGAGCCCGCGCAGAATCGCAATCGTGTCCTCCACGGAAGGTTCGTTCACGTAAACCGGTTGGAACCGCCGCTCCAACGCCGGATCCTTCTCAATGTATTTGCGATATTCATCCAGCGTCGTCGCCCCGACGCAGCGGAGTTCGCCGCGTGCAAGTTGCGGTTTGAGCATGTTGGCCGCATCGGCTGAACCCTCCGTCTTGCCCGCGCCAACCAGCGTATGAAGCTCGTCGATGAACAAAATAATCTGCCCCTCCGCCGCCGCGATTTCCTTGAGAAATGCTTTAAGCCGATCCTCGAACTCGCCCCGGTATTTCGCCCCGGCAATCATCGCGCCAAGGTCCATCGCAACCAGCTTTTTGTTCTTCAGGTTTTCCGGTACATCCCCACTCACGATGCGGCGCGCGAGTCCCTCCACGATTGCCGTTTTCCCCACGCCCGGTTCACCGATCAAAACCGGGTTGTTCTTCGTTCGGCGAGTCAGCACTTGCATCACTCGTCGAATCTCATTATCACGCCCGATCACGGGATCAATCTTCCCCTGGCGGGCAGCGGCGGTCAGGTCGCGTCCATACTTTTCAAGAGCCTGAAATTTGTCCTCCGGGTTGGGGTCGGTCACTCGTTGATTTCCACGCAGGTCGCTCATGGCTTTAAGTACATCCTCTCTTCTGATTTTGAGATTTTGAAAAATTTTCTTCAGGGCGGGGCTCCCTTCGTCAATCAGGCCGAGCAGAAGGTGCTCGGTGCTGACGTACTCGTCTTTCATTTTCTGCGCTTCGCGTTCCGCGGCGTCGAGAGACCGTTTCAGATAATTCCCCAGGAAAACGTCCTGCGATGAAGTGCCGGAAACTTTTACTTTTCGTTCCAACTCCGCCGTCAGTTGCTCCCCAAGCTGGCGTGTATTGACCCCAAGTTTCTGAAGTAGTGGAGGAATGAGGCTTTCCTCCTGTTGTAACAAGGCCAGCAGCAGATGCTCGCCCTCGATTTCCTGTTGTGAATGCTGATGAGCTAATGCCTGGGCAGCTTGTATCGCCGCCTGGGTCTTCATCGTAAACTTTTCCGGCTGCATAGTCCCAGATCCCTAATTACCTACCTGACTAATAATCTGTTGGAACTGTGGTCGAAAGTAAAGTAGCACGGTGCAACAGAAAAAAGGCAGCCGAAGCTGCCTTTGCGAATTTGGGATTGCGGTAAAGCCGATTACGGTTGCGGCTCAGGCTTGACCAGCCGGAAAAAGGCAGTTTTGCCCTGCGCCATATCAGAGGTAAGCGTCACCATTTTTTGTGTGCCAACCTGAACAGGCGTGGCTGCGATAGGCGCCCAGGAGGGCGAGGTCAATGTTGGCGAGGTTTGAATCTCAAAGCCCGTTGCTGGAACGGTCCATGAAGCCGTCCAACTGGCGTTCGGATCGGTTAGGACAACACCCGGCTTATTGTCCGCCACTATTTCCCAGATACTGGGATCCAGTTGAAGCGGGTCCCCTTCATTCGGAATGACTCCCGCGAAGTTTTCATCAATGGGAGTCCCCGCGCCGCTAATCGCGACATGGCTCAAGGTGACGCCCTGGCCAATATTGGCCAGCGTATTGGGCTGGTCACCAAAATAGACGTAGAGCGGATTCGCGAACTTCGCGACCGCATCCGCGGGGAAAACAAAGTTCGTGCTGCTGCCGCTGGGAGTTGTGATCGTGACATCAGTGTTGTTGCTGAAAGTCAGGCTCCAACGGCCGGTGAGCTTCGTATCGGAAATGCTCGCGAGTGATCCAACCGGTCCGGCTGTTAGATCAGAGTTCCAATACATGGAATTTCCATTGGCTTGATCAACCTTATAATGAAGCGTCGCAGTCCCGGTGCCGTCGCTGTTGTTGCTCAGTTGGAAGAAGATCACATCGGGTTCGTTCCAATCGGGAGCTGTGGTGCTGTTCGGCGGAGCGCCCGGAACGAGGAACATATGCATTTGGAACCCGGCGTAATTGGTCCCAGGAAATTCCTTCACGTCAAAGGAGTAGGTAACCGGCTGCCCGGCGTCCACCCACGAATATTCAGGGCTGATGGTCCGGATGTTTTGGCGTTGATACTGAGCGCCATCCGCGCTGGCGTACAAATGCAAACCAGGATCCGCCTTGGCGATGCTGAGGCTCGGCGGGGGTGGTGGTTCCGAGTTGGTGCTCGCGATCAGTTTGATGTTATCGACCCAAAAAGTAGATGTGCCCGTAAAGCCGGCCGTCGTGTCGCCTGACCACATTTTAAAGGTCATGCCTGCGATTGATTCTATGCCAGCGTGAGCGATAGGAACGGGCGCTTCAAGGTGCACCCAACCATTCTCCGTTGAACTCACTCGCACATTTCCAAAATAATCCTGGCTATAGTCCTGTTTGCGAATGCCATACTCGAAAAACCCGTAATCCCCACCAGCCGTTGTGGGAGAGGAAGGATCGAATTTGATATCCATTACGAGGCTCGTGTACTTCGTCCCATCAACCGATGTAAAGCCGTCAGGGTCGGATTTAAAATCTCGGAGAAATGAATATTGATTGTCGCCGCCATAAGTTGCCAGGTCGAAATCAACAATGATCTTCATTGAGCCTGACGAAGCATCACCATTGGCATCCATACTGGGGTCGAATTGAAAATCGTAGGGAGGACCACCCCACCAGTGGGACCATAAAGCCACTTCAGCATCGGAATCGAATTTATCGACAAGAATATCCTCCTGCGCGTGGTTGGTGATTGCAGCGCCGAACAGGCCTGCACCGGTCAAGATCGCGGCCAGAAGCCGTCTTCCTTTTAGGTTCATGCGTTAAATGAGTATGCGCCTGCGGACTTACCTGGCGCGGGTTATTGGTTCGAACCCAGAATTACACAACCGCTACACCCGTCAAGACTCACTTGACCATGAACCACTCAATAGAATCAGTAATTCATTCCGTTAGGCAACGAATTAGGAGAGCAAAAATTTTTCCTGAAATATGTGGAATTACACAGGTTTTTCGCCCTGCTTTTCCGGAATGAGTGGAAGGCACACTTGCTTTGCCTAATGATCAGGGGCAGTTGCACATTAGCCCACCGCAACCCATTTCTGAAGTCGCCCCGGACTCCTTCGCTGTTACTTGCTTTTTTTCTTCCGGCGCTCGTTCGACAGTTCCGCTTCCGCCTGGAACCAATGGTCCAGATCCCGGCCGTCCTGACGGCCTTCACGATCATAAATGAGATAAGCTCGTTCCGCGATCTCCCAATCGCTTGGGCGCCCGGCATCTGTTCCTTGCACCGCAGCTTCAATTTCAGCCGGTTTTGTTAATCCTCTTCGTGCCATAAAATTCTGGTGAAGATTTTATATCGCACTGCAGAACGACCGCACATCAGGGAAAAAAGGAACCTCCTCACCGTAGAAGGGATTCCCCAGCTCAGGGCAATTCCGAGCGGTTCATTCCATTTCCATTCCACATGCATTCCACCAAAACCCATCATTTCTGGCCGTAATTCCACAGATTTCACTAAAAATTTCGTGTTCCTTCCAGATACTCCCCGCAATATGCCCCTGCCCCGCGACTGTTTCCCGGCTTCACTCCCACCCGCTTTTCCCCTTAGACTCTGCCCGGATGACTGACCCGGTTTACATTGGAATCGAAGGCGGCGGAACCCACACTGTGGCGATTGCCGCCACCGCTGATGGCAAGCTTCTTTCCCGCTCTGAATTTGGTCCAGGGAATATCCGCCTCTTGAGTGACAAGGCTTTACACGCTCTTTTCGCCGAGATCGCGAGTTCGCTCCCCAACCCCGGCGCTATTGGGATCGGCATGGCTGGCGCTCGTGAACAGGCTGATTTCAATCGAATTGACCAAGCCATAACTCATGCCTGGGGTGCCGTCCCACGGAGGATCACGAACGATCTTGAAACCGCCCTCGCCACCCTGCCGGATGATAAACCAAAGGTCCTCGTCCTCAGCGGCACCGGTTCTTGTTGTTTCGGCCAGACGACTGACGGTCGTACAGTCAAAGTAGGTGGTTGGGGTCACATCCTGGGCGATAAAGGAAGCGGATACGAGATCGGCCTCCGCTCGTTGAAGGCGGTCGTCTGTTATCTCGACCGCGATGGCAAATGGAGCCCACTCGGCCAGCGAATCCTGCGAGCCTTGATGCTGAATGAGCCGAATGACTTGATCGCCTTCGCCCAGGGTGCCCAGAAGGACGAGGTCGCAGCACTTGCTATCGAAGTCTTCGCAGCCGCAGATCAAGGCGACCGTATCGCCCGGGATATCCTGGATGGCGCAGCGGCTTTGCTCGCCAAAGACGCACTCGCCTGTGCGAAGCGACTGCGGGTCAAAGGAACTGTCCGCTTTCTCCTCGCCGGCAGCGTTCTCACCCGCCAAAAGCAGTTCGCCCGCAAAGTGGCTTCGCAAATCAAAGCGGGTTTCCCGAAAGCAGAGGTTCAAACCTTAAGTAAGGAAGCTGTATGGGGTGCAGTGAAACTAGCCCAGGATTCTGCTCTCGGCGCGCAAAGTTCGAGCAGCAGGAAAGCAAAGGCCAATGCGCGAAAACCCGCCATCTACCTTCCACAATTCGACCCAACCTCCGCTCCAACCGAGATGCGAAACCCTCGTTCCCG
>JBQCGE010000293.1:0-4193 GCA_051955955.1 Verrucomicrobiota bacterium | reverse complement strand
GCAATTCCGCACATTCCACCTATTTTTTCGCGGTTACCGTTCCGTTTACTCCGCCCTCTCCATCGTTCCACCCCGCCCACCCGGACTCCAGCCTTTCGACTCCGCCCCCATTTGAGTCAATCAACCCCCATGAAAGAGAAGATGCGGGTTGGGATTATTGGCGGTGGATTGATGGGACGCGAGGCAGCGAGCGCTTTTGGCCGCTGGTTTGTCCTCGAGAATTTCCCGGTCCAGGCCGAGTTGGTTGCCGTTTGCGATTTGCAGGACAAATTGCTCGATTGGTTCAAGCAAGTCCCCACCATCAAGCTCCTCACCCGCGATCACCAGGAACTCCTCCGCTCCGCCGAGGTCGATGTCGTCTACGTGGCGGTGCCGCACAACCTGCACGAAAAGATGTATCTCGACGTGCTGAACGCTGGGAAAGATTTGCTCTCAGAGAAACCATTCTGCATCGATCTCAAGGCCGCGCAGGTCATCCTCGACGCCAGTCAAAAGAGAGGTCGATTCGTCCGCTGCAGCTCGGAGTTTCCATTCCTGCCTGGCCCGCAACGCGTCATCCAGGCCGTTCAATCCGGCAAGCTCGGCAAGATTCTCGAAATCCATTCCGGCTTCTGGCACGCGAGCGATCTCGATCCCCAAAAGCCGGTGAACTGGAAACGCCAGGTCAAAACCTGCGGCGAAATCGGTGTCATGGGCGACCTTGGCATGCACGCCGTCCACGTCCCATTCCGTCTCGGCTGGAACCCGCTCCGCGTCTATGCGCAATTGCAAAAAATTTATACCGAACGTCCCGACGGCAAAGGTGGCATGGCCCCTTGCGATACCTGGGACAACGCCACGCTCCACACCGAGGTGAAGATCGACGGCAACGAAGTCCCCATGCGCCTGGAGATGAAACGCCTCGCCCCCGGCGAAACCAATACCTGGTTCATCGAAGTGCTCGGGACCGACGGTGGCGTCCGCTACAGCACCAAGGAGCCGAAGACCCTCTGGCTATTTGAACGGCGCAAGGAGCAGGTTTGGGAACGGATCGATCTCGGCCATCAGGTTCCGTTCACCACCATCACCGGCGGCATTTTTGAAACCGGTTTTCCCGATTGCTTCCTCCAAATGTGGGCCGCCTATGCCGCGGAACGCGCCGGCCAACTCAATGGCCGATTCGGTTGCGTCACGCCGGACGAAGCGATTCGCAGCCACCAACTCTTTGCCGCCGCGCTGGAATCCAACTCCGGCAGGAAAGTGGTGACTTTGTGAGCGCCGCTGCCGAAAGCAGGTTTCGCGGCCTGGTGGAGTTTGCCCCCGGTTTTGCTCCGCGCCCCGCCATTTCGCATGTCGTCTTTGATTTCGACGGGACCCTCTCCATCATTCGCGAGGGCTGGCCCGCAATCATGCTCGGCATGTTCACCGAAATGCTCCCAGCGCGACCGGACGATCAGCCGGAACAGGTCCGCCAGATGCTCTTCGACGACATGATGAGCCTCAACGGCAAGCAGACCATCTATCAGATGATCCGCTTTGCCGAACGCGTCACGGAACGCGGTGGCAATCCGCGCGAACCGCTCTGGTACAAACACGAATACCTCCGCCGTCTGGAGGAGAAAATCCAAACCCGCATTGAGCACCTCCGCTCCGGCGGTTCGCCCGATGACCATCTCGTCCACGGCTCTCGTGCCCTGCTGGAAAATCTCCGCCGCCGCGGCTTGAATTTCTACCTCGCCAGCGGCACGGATGAGCCTTTCGTGAAGCGCGAAGCCGCCCTGCTCGGTGTTGCCGAATATTTCGGTCCCCACATTTACGGGGCGAAGGATGATTACAAAGCTTTCTCCAAGAAAATGGTGATCGAACGCATCCTCCGCGAAAACCAGATCGATGGCGCGCGTCTCCTCGCCTTCGGCGATGGCTATGTCGAAATCCAAAACACGAAGGAAGTCGGCGGGCTCGCCGTCGCCGTTGCCAGTGATGAGGCGAACAACGGCTCCGGCAAAATCGATCCATGGAAACGGAACCGCCTGCTCGGTGTTGGCGCGGACGTCGTCATTCCGGATTATCAGGATGCCGATCCTCTGCTCCAAATAATTTTTGGCAAATGAGCCGCGTATTCAACAAAGCACCCTACCCTGCCCCGCTCCCCCTGGAGCAGGTCAAGGTCTTCCCGCTCCCCACGCGCAAGAGCCTGTCGGAAGTCGACAAAATCCTCGTGGACCCCGATTCCGACCCAGCCCCAATTTCGGAGTCTCAAAAAAATTTGGTCCGTTCCTCTGCAACAGCCATCCTGAAAGCCCGCGAAAAAGATGCCACAGTGATGCTGATTTATGGCGCCCACCTGCTGCGCAATGGGGCCGCATCGATCCTGGAGCGGATGATGGCTGAGGGCTTCATCACCCATCTCGCCACCAACGGGGCCGGTACCATTCACGATTGGGAGTATGCCTACCTGGGACGCTCGACCGAAAGTGTGGAGCAAAACGTCGCCACCGGCACCTTCGGCACATGGAACGAGACCGGGCGAAACATCCACCTCGCCCTCTATGCCGGCTCACTCCGCGGGGACGGTTATGGCCAATCGCTCGGTCGATTCATTACTGAAGATGGCGCGCAATTCCCCACCCGCGCGGAATTGGAATCCGCCATTCGCACTGAACCCGCGCATCCATTAACCGCCGCGCGCGCCGACCTGCTCCAGGCAATGCAGCGCGGGCTTGCCCCAGAAGGCGCATATCCCCTCTCCCATAATTGGAAACGTGCCTCCATTCTCGCCGCTGCCTTCCGCCATGGGGTTCCACTAACGGTCCATCCCGGTATTGGTTACGACATCATTTCAAACCACCCAATCTTCAATGGAGCATTGATCGGCCGCGCAGCGACCCACGATTTCAAGCTATTCGGCGGTTCGCTTCAAAAGCTCGATAATGGTGTTGTCCTGAGTGTCGGGAGCGCCATCATGGGCCCGCAGGTGTTTGAGAAAAGTTTAAGCTGTGTGAACAACCTCCGCCTCCAAAATGGTCGTAAAGTCGTCCACGGCCATTCGATCTACGTAGTCGACTTGCAGGATGGTGGAAATTGGGACTGGAAACAGGGTGAGCCACCCAAGAGCAACCCGGCCTATTACCTTCGATTCTGCAAAAGCTTTTCGCGCATGGGGGGCACAATGGAATACCTACAGTGCGACAACCTTTCCTTCATCCACAACCTTTACCGCCAGCTCCGCACCTTATAATCGGGCCATTTATCCTCAGAATTCGGGTCTCGTTGGCGGTAAAACCACTCTGATCATTTCCCGCTCGACGCCCTCCGGAGATTCTGAAAGGATGTTAGTAGATGGCTGCGGAAAAGAAAACGTATCGCTCGGCAGAACTCGACCAGATCCTGCAGGCAAGGCGAGAGTCCCTGAAGCGTATTCGCGCTGATCTCCAGAAAATTGACGAACTCCAAAAGCAAATCCAGGAGGAACAGCAAGCGCAGCGAAAGCAGGACCAGCCTCCGCCTGCAAAATCCTGAGAGCCTCAAGCCCGCTCGCTTTTCCTCCGCCAGTCGATTACCATTTCACCATGGCTGGAACGAACTTTAAATTGGCCACTCTCGCCGGTGGATGTTTCTGGGGAGTGGAAGAAATTTTTCGCAAAATTCCGGGCGTTACCGAAACACAGGTCGGCTACACAGGCGGCACGGTTCCAAACCCGACTTACAAACAGGTGTGCGGCGGCGGCACCGGACATGCGGAAGCGATCCAGATCACATTTGATCCGGCCAAAGTCAGCTACGAACAAATCCTGAGCTATTTTTTCCGCCTGCACGACCCAACCACTTTGAACCGGCAGCATAACGATGTGGGCACGCAATATCGTTCCGCCATTTTCTACCACGATGATCAGCAGAAACAGGCAGCGGAGAAAGTGAAAGCGGAGTTCGACAAATCAGGCCGCTTCGATAAACCCATTGTCACTCAAATCGTAAAAGCCACGGACTTTTATCCCGCCGAGGATTATCATCAGAAGTATCTCGTCAAAAATCCGGGCGGTTATAATTGCCACGTCCTGCGGGATTAAATCCTGTCGTCAGAATTCCACTTAAAATCAAAACGGAAAGCCGATGGAAAAATGAAGTGTTCCCATCGGATCTTCCTCCCGGCGGTGAAGGTTATAGCCATACTCCAGCCGCGCGGGACCGATCAACGTTTTCCAGCGTAGTCCACC
>JBQCGE010000292.1:0-2644 GCA_051955955.1 Verrucomicrobiota bacterium | reverse complement strand
GCTTGCGCCGCCGCCCACGCCGTTGCCACTGTTGATAATGACCATCTTTTCGGTCTTTGAAAGCGGTTCACTAATCTTGCCTGCGACCTCCGGCAGGATGCGCACGATCATTTCGATAACCGCAGCTTCATTATATTGTTTGAAGCTTTCGGCCTTTTGACGCATGGCTTCGGCCTGGGCTTTGCCCTGCGCTTCGATGACGGCGGCTTCCGCGAGACCGCGGGCCTTATTGGCTTCCGCTTCCGCGAGG
Organism: Verrucomicrobiota bacterium; assembly: GCA_051955955.1. Classification (GTDB taxonomy): domain Bacteria; phylum Verrucomicrobiota; class Verrucomicrobiia; order Limisphaerales; family SXQI01; genus DASVNK01. The sequence goes on along the minus strand of JBQCGE010000292.1, from coordinate 2,394 downwards.
CCTGTCGCCTGGGCCACCTCGGCGCCGGCAAAACCCTTGGCTTTAGCAGCGGAGGCTGCACCGGCGGCTTCGGTTTCCAACTGAAACTTCGTGGCGTTGGCCAGCGTTTCGACACGGTAACGCTCGGCGTCCGCGGGCTTCTGCACATTGGCCTCCAACTCGCGCTGCTTGCGTTTGATTTCCTGTTCCTGAAGTTCGATTTGCTTCTGCTTCTCGATAATGTTGACCTGAACCTCTTCGGCTTTGACCAATTGCCCGGTCTTAAACTTCTGCAAATCGTAGGCGAGATCCGCTTCCGCTTTTTTGAGATTCACCGCAGCCGCGTAATCCGCCACCTTGATCTGATAATCGCGCTGGGATTCGGCGATTTTTGCGTCAGCCGCGTACTTTGCCTCCTGTCCTGCCTGGGTGGCCTGGGAAGATTTGATCATCGCATCGCGATCGGCCTCGGCCTGAGCGATCTGGGCATCGCGCTTGACCTGGGCGATGCGCGGTTTGCCGAGCGCCTCCAGGTATCCCTGGGCATCGCGAATATCGCGAATGGTAAAGCTGACAATGCCCAGGCCCATGTTCGCCATATCGCCCGCCGCAACTTCCTGAACTTTCGAGGCGAACGCATCGCGATTCTGATAAATCTCCTCAACCGTCATGGTTCCGAGAATCGCGCGGAGATGGCCTTCGAGGGTCTGCATGGCCACGTTTTTAATTTCGTCCGTGCTTTTACTGAGGAACTGTTCGGAGGCGGTGGCAATGGAAATGTCGTCTCCCTTTACTTTAATCTGCGCGACACCATCGACTATTACGGGCACGCCTTTGCTTGTATAAACCTCCGGCGTTTGCACATCAATCGTCAGGAGTTCGAGGGAGAGAATGTCGACCTTTTCATAAACGGGCCAGACGAACACGCCGCCCCCTTTAACGATTCGGAAACCGACTTCGCGCGCGGTGCCGTCGGGATCCATGATTCGATGACGTCGTCCGGAAATGACCAGCACCTGGTTGGGGCCGACTTTGGTGTAACGGCTTGCCCAGATGCCGAGGAACATGAAGACCACGAGCAAAAAGGCCCCAACGCCGCCAACAACAAGCGTCGTGGTTCCGATTTCCGCCAGGAGAGGTGTGAATTCCATTAGGTTCATTTTGCTTGATGAATTATTTGAGAACTTCCACAAAATACTGAGTGCCGACGATTCGATGAATCCGCACCGGTTTGCCTGCGCCCACCGCTTCGCCGGTTTCGGTTCGCGCGGGTGCGGTGTAACGGGTGCCTCCCTGAACGTAAGCAATTTCGCCAACGCCATCAGAGGGAATGGGTGTAATGATGGAGGCGGTCTGGCCAATCAACGACGCGACCCGTGATTCACTTGAACCCTGAGTGGCTTTGAACATGGAGTTGAAAAGAAGAAAGGCACCAAACGCCAGGATTACACCGATCAGAATGGAAATGGGCGCACTAATCCAAACGCTTTTGGTTGCCTCGATCCGGCTTAGAATGACACCGGAAGCGCCGAAGGCAGTGACGAAACAGGCCAGCACGGTCGGACTGAAAAAGGAAATTCCAGGAACTCCGCTGTGATCAAACCCGGCTTCGGCATGCCCTCCCGCGCCGACATGGCCGCCGTCATGATCGAAAAAATGCCCGGCCAGCACGCTAATGAGGGTGAACATTAGGCCAAGCGCCAAGCAGATCACGTAAATAATCATAACAGCCTCAGACAGATTCCTATCGCCAGTAAAAGGTCAACTAAACCGGCGAGCAAGCACGAACCGTGAATGCAAAGCTCGATAATTGTTTCAATGCGGCTGAGATTAGTATCATTTCATGGTTAAAAAACCGCAAAACCACCTCCGACGCAGCTATAAATTCCGGGAATGATTGTAATTGGTTTTATAGCGAAGGTACTTGTCGAACTCCGACTTAACCCAACGTTAAAACAAAACACCGGGCCTTCATGAAGAAGAGCCCGGTGCTTAAAGGGGAATTCGAGCGGTTATTTGTGAGAGCGGAGGGCGAGGACTTTCCAGATAATGGCGGTGTTGTTGGTGATGATGCCGTCCACGCCCATATCGAGGAGTTCGTCTGCGACCTTGGGATCGTCAATGGTATAGACCCAAACCTTGAGCCCTTTTTTGTGTGCGTCCTGAATTGCTTCGCGGCTGACCTCGCGGTTCCAAACGGCGGCTTTCGCACCGATACGCTTAATTTCATCGTTGAGTTCCGGAGAAAGGGCGCGTTCCTCTTTGGACAATTTGCGTCCGTGAAGCGTATTGATCGGACCGAGAGCGCCGAGGATTTGGTTCGGTTCTTCTTTGTGGAACTGTTCCAGGTAAGCCCAATCAAATGATTGCACGACCACTTCATTGATGAGGTTTTTTTCCTTCAAGAGGCGAATG
>JBQCGE010000291.1:0-5760 GCA_051955955.1 Verrucomicrobiota bacterium | reverse complement strand
AATCTCGAGGCCATTTGCATCAACATCACAAAGGCCGACAACCTTGCAGTTTTTTGAGGCGATCGCTTCGCGCAGAATATTTTTGCCCCACCAACCGCAGCCGATGAGAGCGGTTTTGTATTTTTTTCCTTCGCTTTGGCCAATAATGGCTGGAGCAGAGGCAAGGAGCATGCCTGTGGCGGCACTGGTTCTCAAAAAAGCACGACGATTCATGGACAGGTTTTAGCTTTCAATGGTTTTAGAGGAGAGGCGAGTTTTTTTTGGCTTCAAGAGATTGAGACGAAAAAAACTGAAGACTGCTGGAGTAATGGTGCTGGCCTCAAACCTTGCGGGTGGATTCGAGGAGAGACTTAAACGCGGGATGGTTGCGGGCAAGTTGGAGTGCGTTGGCAAGATAGGTCCTGCCGGGCTCCATGCGATGCCAAGGTGAAGCGCCAGAGGGATGGGGAAGCGGGACAAGATCAAATGAGTGACCTACATACTTTACGCGGAAAAATTTACCGACAACCGCATCCAGGCGGACGCTGGGAAGGAATTGTTCAATGGCCAGTTTGCCGACAGCAAGCACGAGTTCAGGCTGGAGAATGTCCATTTCGCGCTCGAGCCAATAGCTGCAATTCGCGATCTCCTGCGGAGACGGCACACGATCCCCTCCGGTCAGTTTCTTTCCAGGGAAGCAGCGGCAAACCGCTGCCATATAAATCCGTGCGCGGAATTGTTCCTCGGAAAGACCCGTGGATTGCTCGAACCATTTGAAGAGAGTTTTCCCGGCGGTCCATGCGAAAGGACGCCCCATGATCGGTTCCTTATCACCTGGGGCCTGCCCGACGAGCATCACCTTGCTCATGACGGGGCCGCCGCTCACCACCGGTTTGTGCATGGCGGGACATCTGGCGCACTGAAGCAATTGCTCCACGTGCAATGAAAGCAATTGGCGGGAATTTTTAGGGACAACCGGACGAGGCATCAGGATGCGCTGCCTTCAACCTGGTTGCCCGAAGCGGCCGCAGCGGCTTCAGCCAGCCGTTTTTGGCGTTCCCAATTTTTTGAAATAAGGATGCAAATTTCCATCAGGACTTGAACCGGGATGACCATGAAAATGGTGCTGACGGCGTCGGGCGTGATGAACGCGCAGAGAACGAGGTTGGCGATGAAAAAGTATGCACGGCCTTTGATCAGGAATTCGTGCGGAATGATTCCAATTCGGACAAGAGTAAGAATCACGACCGGGATTTCAAAACTAAGTCCCATGCCGATCATGAAAAGAATGACGAACCCGAAATATTCTTCCGCGCGCCAAATATCCGTTGGCAGCCCCATCCATTCGTTGTACTGAACCAGCCCTTTGAGTGAGATGGGAAGAATAACAGCGTAGCAAAGGAGAACCCCAGCGAGAAAAAGACCAGCGCCAATGATGAACGCCCGGACAAAATACTTTTTCTCGTTTTTCTTAAGAGCCGGGATGATGAAGGAACCAATGACGTAAAGAATAATCGGCAGCGAGAGAGTGATTCCTCCATAGAACGCCATCTTCATCGAGATGACGAAGCCACCCAGGGGTCCCATGGGATTGGGCTTTACATTGATGCCCGCCTTTTGAAGAGGCCATGTAAGCACCGAGGTGATCTGAGGGGCAGCGGCAAGACAGGCGGCCATGCCAATGCCCAGCGCAGCAGCGCACTTGATCAAAACCCAGCGAAGATCCTCAAGGTGCTCGAGGAAAGTCTTAACCGGGCCGCCTTCGTCTTCCTCGTTATCAGGAAGTAATTCTAACGGCTCTTCCGCCATGTGCAGTGGACGAACGAGTTAGGCCTTCGGCTCGGAACTTTGTTGCGGGACGGACTCCGATTTCGCCGTAGTAATGGTTTCATTACGCGGGGTCGTTTGTTCCGGAGGTGTCACGCGGCGGGGCGGTGGAGGAGGTGTATCGAGATCGATAGCGGAACTGATCTCATCCTGGAGTTCGCGGGAGGATTTCTTGAATTCCTTAATGCCCTGACCGAGCCCGCGGGCGAGTTCCGGCAATTTTTTAGCGCCAAAAACGATCAGAACCACGGCGAGGATGGCAACGACTTCCCATCCATTGAGCATTGCAAAAAAAGGCGACATAAAAACTTACGATTTAGGCTGTTCGGAAGAATCCTCAATGCTGGCTTTTTTAAATTCCTTAATACCCTGGCCGAGGCCTTTAGCCAGCTCGGGAAGCTTCTTGGCGCCGAAGAGCACCAGGACGATAGCGAGGATGGCAACGATCTCCCATCCATTCAGCATAGCAAACATTGCGTTCATAATAGATTCAACCGGTATAGAACACTACGCCACCAGTGGGGGCGAGTAAAGCGCAAGTATCGGTACGAATCTGCGGAGGTTCAATGCAAAAACTCCAGGGGAGCATTGGCGCAAAACGCGGCGGCCTACCGGAGGATAAGGAAGCTGTTTTAAGAAATTCGCGAATGCTTTGAGACGGTTCAAGGATAGAGCGGGATTGACTTGGAGTGGCAGGCCTCCTTAACTAGATTCATCCAAATGCGCCTTCGTTATTTAACACTCCTCATTTTATTTGGTTCGATATTGCGCGTGTGGCCGGCGGCGCCGCTGGAAAAATGGGTTTATGTCTCCCGGAATTTGTGGCCTGCGGAAAACATTCCGGGGATTGAGGAGTTGTTTCGACGAGCCGCAAAGGCTGGCTACACACATGTGCTCCTGACAGATTCCAAGTTCGCGAAGCTCGGTGATATGGATGACCGGTATTTCCAACACGTGAAGCGGCTGCGTAGTGTGGCAAATGAACTGCATCTGGAGATTGTTCCGGCTCTTTTCCCGATTGGGTATTCGAATGATTTGTTGTGGCATGATCCCAATTTAATCGAGGGTCTTCCGGTGCGTAGCTCGGAACTGGTTGTGACGAACGGAGTTGCTTTTACTTACCGCGCGCCAGAGGCAATTTTGAAAGGAGGCAATTTCAGCCACTTAAATGAATGGTCATGGCATGATAAAACGGTGGCGCAGGATGAAGGAGCGATTTTGATTCGCGACCCGAAGGGTGAAAATGCGCGAATTTGCCAGACAGTGAAGCTTGATCCTTTTCAACTTTATCACCTGAGTGTGCGGGTAAAGACGGACGATTTCAGAGGAACACCGGAGGTGAAGGTATTGGTAGGCAATCAGGGCTTGAATTTTGCGAACCTCGGAGTGAAGCAGACGCAGGATTGGCAGGTGCACCATGTTGTTTTTAACTCACTCTCGAATCACGAGGTGAATGTCTATTTAGGAGCGTGGGGAGCGAACTCGGGATCTTTGTGGTTTGATGATGCAAAGCTGGAGAAGGTCGATTTTGTCAATTTGATCCGGCGTCCGGGTGCTCCATTGGTTGTACAGAACGAAGACGGCACGGAGTTGGTTGAAGGGAGGGGTTTTGAGAACCTGGTTGATCCGAATATGGGGAATCATCCGTGGAATGGAGAATACGAGGTCTGGCATGAACCACCTCTATTGAAGACTAAACTGCCAAATGGAACGAAACTGCGCGTTTCGTATTATCACGCGATAACAGTGCATGATGGGCAGGCGAATATTTGTCTTTCTGAACCGAAAACAATTGAGTTATTACGCGATCAGGCGCGGAGGATGCATGCGGCCTGGGAGGCAAAAGGGTACATGATGTCGCACGACGAAATTCGCGTCCTGAACTGGTGCAAAGCCTGCGAGGATCGGCATTTGGATGCGGGGCAGATATTGGCTGAAAACGTTCGAGCGTGCGCACGTATCTTGCGGGAGGTTAACCCAAGTGGGCGAATATATGTGTGGAGCGATATGTTCGATCCAAATCACAATGCACATGCAAACTATTATCTCGTGCGAGGAAATCTGGCTGGTTCATGGGAAGGGCTCGACAAGGATATCACCATCGTGCCGTGGTATTACGGAAAACGTGCCGAGAGTCTAAAGTTTTTCGGGGACCGAGGACATCGCCAGGTGATTGCAGGATATTATGACAGCAATCCGCGCAACGTTTTGAACTGGCTCGATGCAGCGAAAAAAGTCGAGGGAGTTGAAGGAGTGATGTACACCACCTGGGAAAACAACTATAAAGATTTGGAGACTTTCTCAGGACTGCTTGATGTAAAAAATTCGGAGTAAAATATGGTTGAACAACGGACAAAATGGCACGCCTTGAACGCACAGGTCACAGCAATCCTTGGTATCTGTCTGTTGCTGGCGGGAGGAGGCAGGATATTTGGTGCAGAACCGTCGGCGGGTGAATTTCGCGGGCAGGCAGAGCGATGCAGGCGAATTTTGAAGGAGAGCCTGATTCAATTTTACCTGCCGTCGTGCGTGGACCAGGAAAATGGCGGGTATAAGGAATCGCTAAAAAATAATCAGTTTGTGCTCACAGGGGAGAAATTCCTGACTTTGCAGGCGCGGCAGCTTTGGTTTTTCAGCACGCTGGCGATTGAGGGTTATAATCGAGAGGAGTCACTTCAGGCAGCCAAGAAAGGGTATGCCTTCATCCAGGAAAAAATGCGTGATCCTGAAAACGGAGGGTACTATTCCAAAGTCACTGACGACGGAAAACCGAAGGATACGCGCAAGCACGTGTATTTAAACTCCTTCGTAATTTATGGATTGGTGGCTTATTCGCGCGCGGCACATGACCCAGAGGCCCTGGAATCGGCGAAGAAACTCTTTAAGACCCTCGATGCGCATTGTCATGACGGGGAATTTGGCGGGTATCGAGAATTTTTTTATGCGGACTGGCGGGAGGTGACGGATGCGAAGGAGCAGGGGTTTGTGGGAGCGATCGGGGTGAAAACCTACAACACCCATTTGCACCTATTGGAAAGCTTTGCCGAACTATACCGCGCGTGGCCGGATGAACTGTTGCGGAAACGGCTGGAGGAACTTCGGATGATCAATATCAGCACGGTTCACTTTCCCACAGTGAACAACAATGTGGATGCGTACCAGCGGGATTGGACCGTGGTGCGGGAACCTTCGAATTTGAAGGCGAGCTATGGGCATGATATTGAATGCATCTGGCTGGTAATGGACGCGAGCCGGACAATGGATTCATCGCCGAGATTACTTCATGGCTGGGCCGAAGGGTTGGCGGGGAATGTGATGAAATTCGGGTATGATGAACAACACGGTGGTTTTTATGAATCCGGCCCACTTGGCGAACCGGCATCGGTGAAGAGAAAGACATGGTGGGTGCAGGCGGAAGCATTACTCGGGACTTTGGAATTGTACCGCCTGACGGGAGATGCTTCATATTATAGTGCCTTTGCCAAAACATTGGATTTCTGCGAGCAGAACCAGGTGGCGCGCGAAGGCGGTTGGTGGGCAACCCGGAATGCGGATGGTTCAGCGGCAACAGACTTAACGCGAAGCGGGCCGTGGCAGGGGGCTTATCATGCAGGAAGAGCTTTGATCCTTGCGAGCCATTGGTTGGACGAAATGGCTCACCAAACGAGATAATTCGCCGCGAAGGTTGGAGCGTTACTCCTGTACGCCAAGAGCGGCTCTCCGAAGAGAACCGCTCTTGATCGCTAAAGGCAATATTATCAATAACCTCCTTGTGCGTTTAACCTAGCTGAGTGACTGTTTGAGCAGAATCAGGGGCAGGATGAAAACAGCTAAGGGTTTTCCCTTACTCCGCCGATGAATGAGGACAGCCGAATGGGCTTGCTTATCCTGTGAAAGTCTCCTCGCAACGGGAAATTTTACAACGTGGCTGGCCATCCGGTGCGGAAAGCTCGA
>JBQCGE010000290.1:0-3155 GCA_051955955.1 Verrucomicrobiota bacterium | reverse complement strand
AAACGAATTGACGCGGAATTTCTATTCAGCCGCTCCACCGATCGCCTGAGTCGCCAAACAGAAATCCGCCGACTGGTTTCGAGTGCGACCACACGGCCAAACGTTTCCGCCCTTGCGCGACAATTCCGTGTTGCTCGCCGGACAATTATTCGTGATTTGCAGGAGTTAATCCGTCGCGGGGAACTGTCTCCTGAAGTATTCCCCAAGTGGGACCAGGCCGAAGGCGAGGTTCAATCAGATTAAATTAAAAGGCCGCCCGGCTACACAACCGAGCGGCTCAGTACCACACTAACCACACACAACCAACCTATCCCAAGAAACCTTGGTTGCGGGTTTAAGAGCAATACTGGTGCCAATTTACCCTAATCTGCTAAGGACAGGCGGAACTGCTCCGCTTTGCGGCTGTTTTCGATTCAATTCATAGACCCGAAAGCATTTTCCGCTTTGTTCGAAAGTTGCCCTGCGGTAATTTCACGCCCAATGCGTGAGTTTTTTCTTCTCACTTTCCTGCTTGTACCAAGCGCGGTTGCGGCAGAAACATCCGCTTTGGCAACGACCAATTCCACCTCCGAAATCGATCTTGCGATGCGGAAAATGCGGGTTGTGCCGGGCTTTCACATTGAAGCGTTTGCAACCGAGCCGATGATTCAGAATCCGGTTAGCTTCACCTTCAATCCGCAAGGCGCTGCTTATGTGGTAGAAACGCATCGCCGCAGGACTTCTGTCTACGACATTCGGAACCACCCGGACTGGCTTGACGATGACCTGAGTTTCCAGACAGTGGCGGACCGTTCCAATTTTTTTAAGAAGGTCCTGGTGCCGGGAAACACGAATCTTCCTCCGAAGATTATTCAGGATCGGAACGGGGACGGGAAGTTCGATTGGCACGACCTGGAAGTGGAAAGCGAACGGATTCGCTTGCTGAAAGACCAAAATGGGGATGGAAAAGCGGATCAGGCGACAACTTTTGCCGATGGATTTAAGACTTTGGTGAGCGGCGTGGCTGCCGGGGTGTTGGAACACCAGGGCGATGTGTACTTTACCTGCATCCCGAACCTTTGGCTGTTGCGTGATACAAATCAGGATGGGGTCGCGGATTCACGCAAAAGCCTGGCAGATGGTTTTGGCGTGCACATTTCATACGGCGGGCATGATTTGCACGGGCTGAAGATTGGGCCGGACGGAAAAATATATTTCAGCATTGCGGATCGCGGGTTGAGCGTGGTCTCTGGAGATCGGAAAATTGAAAATCCGAATTCCGGTGCGGTGCTGCGCTGTAACCTCGATGGATCAGACCTGGAGCTGTATGCCACCGGCATGCGCAATCCACAGGAGCTTGCATTTGATCAATACGGCAATTTATGGACAGGCGATAACAACGCGGATGGGGGCGACAAGGCCCGCTGGCTTTACGTGGTGGAAGGGGGCGAGTATGGCTGGCAAATCGGCTGGCAACATCTTCCCAAGCTCGGTGCCTGGAACACGGAGGAACTATGGGAACTTCCCGAGAAAAATACCGCTGCTTACCTCTTGCCTCCTACCGGTCATGTGGGGCATGGACCTGCTGGAATTGCGTTCTACCCCGGAACGGGACTTCCGCCAGAATATAAAAATCACTTCTTTATGTGCGATTTCCCAGGGGGAATCCAGAGCTTCGCGGTGCAGGGGCGCGGCGCGGGTTATGAAGTCACTGATTTAAAGCAGTTCCTCTGGGAACTCTGGCCAGTGGACGTCGATTTCGGCGCGCAAGGTGGGGTTTACGTATTGGATTGGGTGCAAGGGTGGGAAAAGCCGGGCAAGGGCCGTCTCTATCGCCTCTATGAAGATACTTACTCCAATGACCTGAACATGATGCAAACCCGCAAGCTTCTCGCGGATGGGTTCCAAAACCGCAAGATCGAGGAGCTTGGAAATCTGCTTTCGCACGTCGATATGAGGGTACGGCAAGGCGCGCAGTTTGCACTGGCGGCAAAGGGACTTGAATCGACGAATATCCTGAACACCATTGCAACCAGTTCCGTAAATCAACTCGCGCGGGTTCACGCGATTTGGGCTCTTGGCCAGATCGGGCGGCAGCAACCATTGGTTTATCCCCTGCTCTTCCCGCTCATTGGGGATACGAGCGACTCTGAAATTCGCGCGCAGGCGGCAAAAGTCTTGGGCGACGGCAAGTTTGAGATGGCTTTTCCCTACCTCGCGAGAGCAGCGCAGGATCCCATTCCTCGCGTGCGTTATTTTGGATTGATTGGCCTGGGCAAGCTGCATGCGAGCGAAGCGCTGGAACCAATCGCGCAGGCATTGCGGGACAACAACGATGCCGATCAGTATATCCGCCATGCCGCAGTGATGGCGCTTACCTGGATGAATGATGCGAATGCGCTTGAGACACTTTCCAAGGATGGTTCACCCGCGGCGCGAATGGGGGCGTTGCTTGCAATGCGCCGGTTAAAACGGCCCGAAGTCGCGATGTTTTTATACGAAACCCGCCCGCAGCTTGTGCTGGAGGCAGCGCGTGCGATTTATGATTTGCCCATCGACAAAAGCATGTCGCAACTCGCAGCGCTGATTAATACTCCGAACGCGCCAAAAGCCGCAATGCGCCGAGCGCTTCATGCGAATTATCGACTAGGAAAACTTGAGAACGCCATGGGGCTCGCGGAATTCGCGACACGTCCGGCAATCCTGCCTGAATTGCGCGCCACTGCGCTTGAACTGCTCGGGCGCTGGGCAGAAGGTTCGAAGCTCGATTTGTTCACCGGGGCCTGGCATCCGCTCGAGGCCCGTGAAGCTCGTCCCGCTGCTCTGGCGCTCGGCAGCGAACTGCCGGAATTATTGGCAGCAAGCAATCCCCTGGAGGTCCGCCTTGAGGCCGTTCACGCAGCCAAAAATCTCGCGATTGACCGTGCAGGATCCGAGCTTACAAAAATTGTCACGACCCCCGCCGAACCTCCCGTTTTGCGGATGGAAAGTTTGCGCGCATTGATTTCATTAAAGGATCCAGGTCTGGCGGCACTGGTTAAAACGCTTGCAAGCGACCCCGATCCGTTATTGCGCAAGGAAGCGGCCTCGCTGCAACTCCGCACTCAGAAGGGTGATCCGACCCAGGCGGCACTCCAGATGCTCGACAAGGGAAGCATCGCCGAAAAGCAGAGCGC
>JBQCGE010000289.1:0-3745 GCA_051955955.1 Verrucomicrobiota bacterium | reverse complement strand
CTACTGGCTGGCCTCGTCGTTTTTGGAATTCTACGCGGGCGAAAGCGTGGCATGTCCGAGGAATTGCTCGATGTCTGCCAATGGCTGGCCATCGTGGTGGTGGGTGCCCTTGTTTACAAACCTTTTGGCGCCCTCATCACCCAACTCTCCGGGATGAGCGTTTTTTACGGGTATGTGGTGGCTTATGGTTTTTCGGCGGTTATGATCAAGTTTTGCTTCACCGGCGTAAAACGAGCTGTTGGTGAAAAGCTGGTCCAATCAGACGCCTTTGGCCGTTTTGAGTATTACATGGGAATGTTCGCGGGCGCGCTTCGTTATCTTTGTATCCTAATTTTCGCGATGTCGTTCCTCCATGCCGTCTATATTTCGGATGGCGAACGGGCTGCCACGGCGAAAATGCAGCAGGATAATTTCGGGTCCATTTCCTTCCCAACCATCGGCTCGCTCCAACAAACCGTTTTTTACGAATCACCGTCGGGTAAATTCCTTCGCACTTATCTGCGCGAGCAACTGATGCAACCGGCTGATTCCCACACCGCAAAGAGGGATACCCTGGCCAAGTGGCGTCAACGCACGGTTGATGAAGCAATGAAGTAGCGTAAACTGCCTCCCCATGGGCGGCTTTATTACGCCAGCTATACTTGACCAGATTCGCACGGCCAGCGACATCGTGGATATTATCTCCGCGGTCGTTCCGCTCAAAAAGGCTGGCGCGAGTTTCGTTGCCCTCTGTCCATTTCATCGGGAAAAGTCGCCCAGCTTTCATGTCAACGCGCGCAAGCAGACCTTTCACTGCTTCGGCTGCGGCAAAGGTGGGGATGTTTTCACTTTTATAAAGGAGTACGAATCGCTCGATTTCGTTGAGGCAGTAAAGCGATTGGCTGATCGGGCGCGAATTCCGCTTCAGTTCGACAACGACCCGCAACATCGCGAGAAGCAGTTTCTGAAAGACAAGCTGCTCGAAATTCACGAGCAGATCACCCAGCGCTGGCAAGGTTGCCTGAACTCTGACGCGGCAGGAGAACGGGCTCGTAATTATTTGAAGGAGCGAGGCGTTTCGGACGAAGGGATCAAACTTTTTCGCCTCGGCTACGCTCCTGAATCATGGGATGACACGGTGAATTGGGCAAAATCCAAGGGATATGATTTTGAGGTGTTGGAGCAAAGCGGTATTGTGGTGCGCAAGGACGGGTCTGACCATTACTACGGAAGATTTCGTGATCGCCTGATCTTCCCAATTTGCGACGAACAAGGGCGCGTGATTGGTTTCAGCGGACGTATTTTGCCGGGCGATGATGATCCGCGCAAATATGTGAACTCTCCGGAAACCCCGCTCTTCACAAAGAGCCGGGTCATGTTTGGGCTGGATAAAGCCAAGCGGTCCTTGCTTGAAAAGCAGTTCGCGATCATCTGCGAAGGGCAGCTGGACTTGATCGCCTGCTACATGGCTGGCGTGCAAAATATTGTCGCACCACAAGGAACGGCGTTGACGCGCGACCACACGCGCATCCTGAAACGCTATGTCAGCGAAGTGGTCCTGTGTTTTGATTCGGATGAAGCCGGCCAAAAAGCCGCGGTTCGCGCTCTCGATGACGTGCTTGGGTCCGGCATGGCTGTTCGCGTCGCTACGATTCCCGCGCCGGACGATCCGGACTCATTTATCAAAAAAAATGGGGCCGAAGCATTTCAGGAATTGATTCGCACCGCCGATGGCTTTTTTGATTACTACCTGAATCGCCTCTGCCAGTTAAATAACATCGCGACTGACCGCGGACAGAAACAGGTTATCTCCTCCATGGCGGAAGCGGTCCAAAAAGCGAACGATCCGGCGCTGCTCGACAAATACGCGCAAAAGACCGCCGCGAGGCTTGGGCTGAGCGCGTTGAACGCGGCGCGACTTTTTAAAAGCGCTCAGAAGGTGCAATCGTATGCTCCTGAACCGTTCGTTCCTGACGCCATTCCGGATGATGGTTCCTGGCGGCCGAATACTCACGAATACTGGTTCCTGAAAATTCTTTTGCTGGAGGATGAACGGCTCGAACTGGCCAGAGCCCACCTGAACCCCGACTGGATCCAAAACCAATGTGTTCGGGAGGTGCTGGAATACCGGCTCCGGTTAAATGGTGTGGAGCAACCGCTCGAACCCGCCGCAATCCTCGATTTCCTGCGGGAAGCACCGCGCTCTCGAACGCTCGTCACTGAGGCCCTGGCCGAAGATCGCGCCATTCCCAATACCGAGCAGCAATTGCTTGACCTGCTCACCACACTCCGCAACGGATACATTGATCGCGAGATCGCGCGAGTCGACCAGCGAATGGCCTCTCCAGGAATTGAGGCGGAGGAATCGATCCAATTGCTTCGGCACCGAACCGATTTGAAAAATTTGAAACGCTCCGCCATCGCAGGAAACGGAGTGGGTAGCAACCCGGGATAGCTGTTCAGTTTGGTTCGCTCCAAAAATCCATTTTCATTTCCGGGCCAGTCATTATGATGCGCGCCATCGATCGCCGTAATGGCGCAGTAAAGTTTTTCGCATCATAGGAATTATCCTGCATGGAACCGCAATTAGTCAGTGATCTGGCGATATGCATCGTGGCGGCGTGGCTTCTCGCCGTGTTGGCGCAGGGGTTGAAACAGCCGCTGCTGCTTGCTTATCTGGTTGCGGGTTTCGTGATTGGGCCGGTTGGGTTGAATCTGGTCAAGGAACCGGAATCACTCCGCACCATTTCCGAGATTGGGTTGATGCTGCTTCTCTTCCTGATCGGATTGGAAATTGACCTTAAAAAAATATTGGGAGCAGGACGTCTGATCACCGTTACTTCGCTTGTTCAAATTTTAGGTTGCGGCGCTTTGGGCGTTTTGTTCTTTCGGTTGATTGGGTATCCACTCGGTGGCGGACGGTTTGATGCGCTTTATCTCGGGATAGCTACCGCCTTGAGCAGTACGGTCATCATCGTAAAGCTCCTCTACGAAAAACGGGAGCTCGATACATTGCCAGGTCGAATCACGCTCGGTGTGCTGGTGCTACAGGATTTGTTCGCGATTTTATTCCTGGCCATTCAGCCGAACCTGAACAATGCCGGTTTGAGCCTCGTCTTCGGCTCAATTCTCAAAGTCGGTTTGCTCGTTGCCATCACTTTCATGGCGAGCCGTTATGCGCTCCCGCCACTCTTTACGGCCATAGCGCGTCTGCCCGAGTTGGTGCTGGTTGGGGCGGTTGCATGGTGTTTGTTGATCGCCGGGGTGGCCGGAGCGCTTGAGCTTTCGCGTGAAATGGGCGCGTTGGTGGCGGGCGTGGCCATCTCAACTTTCCCCTACACACTCGATATCGCAGCCAAGCTGACGAGCTTGCGCGATTTCTTTGTCACCCTGTTTTTCGTGGCGCTGGGCATGTTCGTCCCCGCACCGACCTGGAGTTATGTGACTGGCGCGCTGGCGATTTGCTGTTTTGTGATTGCCAGTCGGATGCTAACGGTTTTTCCGCCGTTGCACCTGATGAAGCAGGGGTTCCGCGCAAGCATCCTTCCTGGTGTGAACCTCTCACAAATCAGCGAGCTCTCGCTCGTAATTCTCGCGCTGGGTGTGAACTTCCACCATATCGGCAGTGAAGCGCAAGGGGTGCTCTCCTACGCTTTCATTCTGCTCGGAATCTTTTCCTCCTACGCGATCAGTGGGGGTGATCGCATCCTCGCTGGGTGTGGGCCGGTGTTGCGCCGCATGGGCCTGAAAGATTTGGGTGAAGCGA
>JBQCGE010000288.1:0-13862 GCA_051955955.1 Verrucomicrobiota bacterium | reverse complement strand
TGTATTGATCGTAAACGGAATCAAAGGTATTGGAACCGATCGCCCCGCGTGGCGGAGTGGAGGGGATTTTATCGACTCCAAACATGCGGGTGATTTCTTCGATCAAATCGATTTCTCGTTTTAGATCGACGCGGAAAGTTGGAATTGAAACGGTGAGTTCACCTTCCTTTTCGGAAACGACTTTCAAGTCGAGCCCGGAGAGGAGGCGCTTTTGTTCGGCTACTGGAATTTGAATTCCGAGCACTTCATCCACTTTGTGAGTGCGAAGAGGAATTGCTTTTTCGGGGGCAGCATTGGGGAAGGCCTCAACGTTGCCACTGAGAATTTCACCGCCAGCCAGATGCTGAATGAGTGTTGCCGCGCGGCGTGCTGCCCAATCGCAAATCCCGACGTCTGCGCCTCGCTCGAAGCGATAAGAGGAATCGGTACGCAGCCCGAGCTTCTTTGAAGTGGCGCGGATATTTTGCGGCTTGAAATTCGCGCTTTCGATCAGGACGTCGTGAGTCTGGTCATTGATCTCGGTGTTCTGGCCTCCCATGACACCGGCGAGCGCAATTCCTTTTTGTTCATCGGCGATGAGCAGCATCTCACTGGAGAGAGTGCGTTCTACATTGTCGAGCGTTTTGAATTTTTCACCTTCATTTGCGCGACGGACTACGATTGCTCGGGAGCCGTCAGTGTTTTTTGACAGCAAGTGATAGTCGAAGGCGTGGAGCGGTTGGCCGACTTCGAGCATAACGAAGTTGGTGACATCAACAACGTTGCTGATGCTGCGGATGCCGACTTGTTCGAGGCGGTTTTTGAGCCACGCGGGGCTGGGGCCAACCTTTACTCCACGAACAATTTTGGCGACGTATCGCGGGCAAAGCTCGGCATCTTTAACTTCAACCCGCACAAGGGAGGAGACCGGATCCGCAGCGTTTTTTTCCTCGATGGCGGGAAGGCGAAGGGGATTGCCGGTGAGGGCGCTGATTTCGCGGGCAATGCCAATGACGCTGTTCAGGTCGGGACGATTTGGAGTGATTTCCAAGTCGTACACGACATCCCCCGCGGCGCGGCCAAGATGTTCGGCAAGCGGTTGGCCAACTTTGGCGTCGGTGGGGAGGATCAAAAGACCTTCGGCATCATCCGAGAGTTTCAATTCGCGGGCGGAGCACATCATTCCCTGCGATTCGACTCCGCGCATTTTACTGACCTTGATTGTAAATGGAGGTTGGCCAGGCTCGGTCGGCATGGTGCAGCCGGGCAGGGCGAGGGGGACTTTATCGCCGACTTTGAAATTTTTTGCCCCGCAAACAATCTGGCGATCGCCTTTGCCGTCATTGACGCGGCAGACGGAAAGTTTGTCGGCGTTCGGATGCTTGTCGCTGGTGAGGATTTGAGCGACGACAACGTTCTCGAATTCACCGGTTTGCTTTTGAATTCCCTCGACCTCAATGCCGAGCATGGTCAATCGCTCGCCGAGTTCCTCGGGCGACCAATCGAAATCGACATATTCCTTCAACCAGTTCAGGGTGACTTTCATTAGGGTAAGAAATTAAATTTTACACGAGGGCAGTGGCTAAAGCCGCCAGAGCCCTATTATCATCAATTAAAACTGTTCGAGGAATCGGGCATCGTTTTGATAGAAAAGGCGGATATCATTGATTTCGTACCGAATCATGGCGATGCGTTCGATGCCGAACCCGAAAGCCCATCCGGACCATTTTTCAGGATCGTAACCGACCTGCTCAAAAACTTTTGGGTGGACCATCCCGCAGCCAGCAATTTCGAGCCATTCCTTTCCCATTTTGCGAACCATCGGGCTTGAGAAATCGATTTCAAAACTCGGCTCCGTATAGGAAAAATAATGGGGACGGAAACGGAGTTTCACTTCGCTGCCGAGCAGTTCCTTGAAGACGAATTCAACGGTGCCTTTCAGATCGCCGACCGTGACGCCGCGATCCACATACAAACCTTCGATCTGGTGGAAGGTGGGGTTGTGGGTGGCATCCGCATTATCGCGGCGATAAACGCGGCCAGGCACAATGATGCGGACGGGCGGCTGCTGCTTTTCCATGACCCGAATCTGAACGGAGGAGGTATGGGTGCGGAGCAGGAGGCGGGATGGGGTATCGAGGTAAAAGGTATCCTGCGAATCGCGGGCCGGGTGATCCGCCGGGGTGTTCAACGCGTCGAAGCAGTGATATTCGTCTTCAATTTCGGGACCATCAGCAACGACGAAGCCGATTTTGCGGAAACTGCGGACGATGTCATTGGTCACCTGGGTCAGCGGATGGAGCTTGCCGCTAAAAGGACGGCGACCGGGCAGGCTGAAATCTGTGGGCTCCTTGGGAAGGGCGTCTTTCAGCTCCAGGTCGGTCTTGCGGGAGCCGAGGAGTGCCTCGATTTCCGCTTTGGCCTGGTTGATCAGCTTGCCCATCGCGGGGCGCTCTTCTTTGGGAACCGCGCCGAGCTGTTTCATGAGCCCGGTGAAAGTTCCGTTCGCGCCGAGGAATTTAATGCGGGCCGCGTCCAGGGCGGCAAGGTCGGCGGCAGCGCTGAGTTCGGTTAGGGCGCTTTGTTTCAGGGGCTCGAGTTGCTGAAGCAGTGACATAAAAATAGAAAAGCGGGCGTACTCTCGCGAGGACGCCCGCTGAAAAACGTTGAAAAGAAAAATGCTTAAGCTGCTTTTGCCTGCTTCGATTTCAACGCGTCCTGGGCGACTCGCACCAGTTCGGTGAACGCGGTTGTATCGGTGGCGGCAATGTCAGCGAGGACCTTGCGATCCAGATCGATCTGGGCGGCTTTGATGCCTTCCATGAAGCGGCTGTAAGTGATACCGGCAGCACGGGCAGCGGCATTAATACGAATCTGCCAGAGAGCGCGGAAATTGCGCTTTTTGGTTTTGCGGTCACGGAAAGCGTATTGACGGCCATGGTCGAGCGCGTCCGCCGCGTAACGGTAAAGTTTGGAACGGCGCATTCTGAAGCCTTTAGCGGCTTTCAGCGTGCGTATCCGGCGTTTTCTTGAAGCTGGTGCGTTTGTTGCGCGCATAAAATCTAAAAATTAATGGCTGAAAGGGAGATTCTGTTTGATGCGATAAACGTCGGTTTCATCAACGACCTTGGCGGTGCCCAAAGAACGGCGGCGATTGGGGCTTTTGCTCGAGAGAAGGTGGCGTTTGCCGGCGCGAGAACGCAGGACCTTGCCTTTGGCGGTAATCTTGAACCGCTTGGCAACGGCTTTGCGTGTTTTAATTCCTTTAGGGCGTCGCATATATCAACAAATATCCTTAAAAATGAGCGCGAAATATAGGTGCCGAGTCATGCGGTTGCAAGTGCTTTCTCGAAATTTTTAACAATTCCGAATCGCGAGCTGGGAGCGCAAGACTTTGTATTTTAACGTGTTTTGGCCCATCTCCTTTACGAGAGGAGACCGGCATAACGGCTGGGAGGAATGTAATGGCACTTTAAGGCAAGTCAAACAAGAGGAAAATGGGTCATTTTTCGGCCATTTGGGCTTGAACTAAATGGCAAAACCGCTACTCTTATATTGAAACCTCACTATGACTGCGAAGAAGTGTGTAAATAACAAGGTTCGCGTAGTCTCCCCTGTTGCCTTGTATTCTTCACGCTTTGTCGCCTTTCAGAAAGGAAGAAACTATGACGAAATCATTGGATGTAATCAGCGATCTTATCAAAACGAATAAAAACCCGTTTCGGCAAGCCGCTGATCGCCCAGATAAACCCTTGAAGCATAGATACGAACGAAGAAAGGTAAAACAATACATCCAGGCGGGTGACTGGACACCCGACGCAAGACCTTAGTGAGATAATTAAACTGAAATAGAACTTTGGAGACGCCATGTTCCTGCAAGGGAGCATGGCTTTTTTTGTTTTGTAAGGGCAGAAGGGGAACGGTTGCTGAGGTTTTTAGCAGGAGAAAAGGGAAGGCTTGGCGGGAGCCACACCCCACCGGAGAGTCCGGGGAGGAATTCAAATTCCTGGGGGCAGTGAGTGGGAATTGGAGCGGAAAAGTAACGGGGCCGTCACGGATTTGTAACATTCGGGATCGATGTTTGCAGGGTGAGAACGAGATGTAATCGTGACATTCGGAAACCCGCGCACGGGGGATTCGACCTGGAGTGGCCTGAAGACTTGCGTGAAATGGTGGGCAGGGATGAATTGCTGCAACGGATTTATGCAGTGCAAAGCTGCATAGAATGGCCGGGAGAAAAGCAGGGGAGACCAAATATTGAGGATCAAACACCCGAGCCGGTTTTGCGTACGCTGGTGCTTTACGGGTTGTGCGTGGGCGTTTACTGCGCGGGGGATATCGAGACGGCAGTAAGAGAGGAAAAAACATTTCGATATATTTCGGCGGGGTATCGGCCAGGATGGAATGCGCTTCACCAGTATCGCAGGAGAAACAGGCCGGCTATTGAATGGTGTCTGAGAGAGATACTGCTGGGTGGAAAGCAGGGATTTGTAACCCAAAATCGTTGTGATCAGGAAGCTGCGCGTCGGTTTCTTTGCTCGGTGCAGGCTGACAGCATGGCGATGGATGAATAAAAAAATCCCCCACGGTCAGAGACCGTGAGGGATCTTGAGAGTGGAATGATTAAACGACGATGGTCGTCCCCGGGATTGCCACAGGATAGAAACCATCCTTGTCTGGCAGAGTGGGAGGAGTTGCATCCCAGGTATAGGCGCTGGGGCGACGTTCAATTGGAGAATTCAAGACGGCGTCGCGCTCGATCAACTTGCCGGAGTAGGTCGCGTCGCGGCCCATGATGGCGGTGAGAGTGCTCATTGCGCCGCGAACTGCTTCATTGTAGGGCTTGTCGTTCCTAATCGCGTCGAAGAGATCGTCGTGTTCGACCTGGTAAGGATTCGGATTATTGCGTTGCTTCCATTGCCAGGCGTTCGGGCCGGTAATGCGGAAGCCGCCGACATCGCAAAGGCCTTTGCTGCCGATGACGTGCTCGGAAACACTGCTCCATGTGCCGCGTGTATGCTGGCATTGGCTGAAGCAACGTGAGCCGTCTGCATATTCGAATTCGACTGCGTGATGGTCGAAAATTTCACCGTATTGCTTGCCGGTGCGGACCTGACGTCCGCCGATGCCGTGGCAGCGGATTGGGAAATCGTTCTTCACCCAGTTAATGACGTCCAGGTTGTGGATGTGCTGTTCGACGATGTGATCGCCGCCGATCCAGACGAAATAGTACCAATTGCGCATCTGGTATTCCATTTCGGTTTGGTTTGGCTGGCGTTCCTTGACCCAAACGCCGCCGTCGTTCCAGTAGCAACGGGCGGCGAGAATATCGCCAATGGCACCGTCGTGCAGGCGCTTTATCGTTTCGATATAACCGATCTGGTGATGGCGTTGGAGACCGACACCGACCTTGAGGTTCTTCTTCTTGGCTTCCTCAGCAGCGGCGAGCACTTGCTTCACACCAGCACCGTCGATGGCGACGGGCTTTTCCATGAAAATATGCTTTCCCTGGCGAACCGCGTCCTCGAAGTGAATGGGACGGAAACCTGGAGGTGTGGCGAGAATAACAACATCGGCGAGGGCGATTGCTTTTTTGTAGGCATCGAACCCGACGAATTTATTTTCCTCCGGCACATCGACTTTGTCGCCGGCGTTCTTCTTCAGTTCGTTGTAGCTGCTTTCGAGACGATCTCGGAAGGCATCGCCCATTGCGACCAGCTTGATATTGCCCTTTGTGGAAAGAGCCTGGCTGGCTGCGCCGGAACCGCGACCGCCACAACCGATCAGAGCGATTTTAAGAAGATCATCACCGGCGGCGTGAGCGGTGCGCTCAATACTTAAGCCAGCGGCCAACGCTCCGGCGGCAAATGAGGTCGTTTGGAGAAAATTCCGGCGTGAAACCGGACCGAGTGGATTAGGATCTTTCATTTTTTTGTAATGAGTTTCGACGTCGTGAACCTTGAGTCATTCAATCGAGATTAAACGCATTAATCGGGAATTTCCGATCCTAGTCCTTTTCGACTCCGCTTGTCCAATATTTACTCAGCGTTTCCGGGTTCGGAACCTTGAAGGGCCGAATGATGCGGAACCCAAGAAACTGGGCGTCAGTATGGTACCAAATGCTCTTGGGCAATTGGGGATCCTGTTGCTTCCAAATGCGGCTTGAGCCACGGCGAGCGGCGCTGCGGAGCGCCTCGGGTTCATCGTCCCAGGAACCGCCGCGGACGACATGTGGATACGGCTTGGTCGCTTTGATCCAGGGGTTATCGGCGACTGCGCCCTGGAATTGTTTGTAGGCATCCGGTTCGTATTGATCGAGGCACCATTCAACCACGTTGCCATGCATATCGTAGAGACCCCAGGGATTTGGCTTTTTCTTGCCGACCTGTTGATATTTGAAATTGCTGTTATCCGCATACCATGCGTATTCACCGAGCTTGGAGACGTCATCGCCGAAAGAATATGCGGTGGTCGTTCCTGCGCGGCAGGCATATTCCCATTCCGCTTCGGTTGGGAGACGGAAAAACTGGCCGAGTTTCGCGCTGAGCCATTTGCAATAAGTGTTCGCGGCGTGCTGGGTCATGCTGATGGCGGGATAATGATCCTTGCCCATGCCGAAGCTCATTTCCACATAGGGAGTGGTGGGGCGCGAAACGGCATCCGCGAGCACGTGCAGCGAAGCATCGCTCTTGTGCATCACGCGAATCTTTTTGTCTTCTTCAGGGAACATGAAGAGTTCGTACTCGTTCCATGTCACTTCGCAGGTGCCCATCCAGAACGGATCCATTTTAACTTTGTGCTGTGGGCTTTCGTCAGGTTGATGGCCTTCCTCACTGTCAGGGCTGCCCATGACATATTCACCGCCCGGAATCGGAGTCATGGTGAACTTCACGTCCGTACCGGGGATCGTGATGGTGTAGGGCTTCATTTCTGAAGGGTCCTTCACATCCATTGCGGCAATGATCTTCTTGTAAATGTCCTGAACGAGTTGGGTGTCATCCTTGGCCAGTTCCTCTTTTTTGTGGGGAACTAGGTGGATGTTTTCCGGCCATGCTGCGCCCTGATCGATCCATGTTTTGAGCGTTTCGATCGCTTCCTTAGGCATCGGACCGCCTTTCTTTTGTGGCGGCATCAAATCATCGTGGTCCGGAGGAAGGGCAGTGAGCTTGTAAACGGGGCTTTCAGCGGATTTGAAAGGAACGATTCCGGGGCCGCTATCGCCACCTTTGAAAGCCAGTTCCTTTGTATCGAGGCGAAGGCCGCCTTCATCGTGACCTTCGCGGTGGCAGGCGACGCAGTTTTCTTCCAGGATCGGTCGAACGTCCTTGGCGAAGTCGATCTTCTTGACTGCTTTAAGCGGTTCGCCCTCCGGCCAGTTAGCGCCCTGTTCAATCCATTGGCGAAGTTTTTCGGTCTCGACTTTGCTCAGGCGTTCGCCTTTGGGTGGCATGGCGCGGTCGTCATCCGGAGGGAGCAGCGTGAAAGTATAAAGCGGGCTGTCGCCGGGTTTGCCGGGAACGAGGGAAGTGCCATTTTCGCCGCCTTTGATGGCAGCTTCACGAGTTTCCAGGCTGAGCTTGCCCTTCGGTTTTTCACCGCCGTGGCAGTTAATGCACTGCACTTCAAGAATGGGCGCGATATCCTTCTTGAAATCGATTTGGTCCGCGGCTTGCGTGGCCACACCGAGTGAAGCGAGCGCGACAAGATTGATTGCTGTTCTGCTTTTCATCCAATTATTCGACTACTTTCCCTGTCCGAAAATTTAATGTCAATGCGGGAAGGTGATTTGAGAAGAGGGTAGAGGTTAAAACTGGTGATGAAGTCACCCTGGTCTGGAAACGGGAGGGGCAGCGGGACGGTGCTGAAACTTCGAGGCGAGACGCCTCTACCACTGCGGGATTTAGATATCGATGACGGCGGCGGAGACGAGTTCGAGGACGCGGCGGAGGCCGTCGTCACCGCCCATGCTGCCTTCGTTGAACGGGGTGCGTGGAATTGGTTTCCAGTCGTCGCGGGAGGTGTCGGGCTTGAAAGTGAGAGGAATGCCGGCGAGGTCGGGGTTGTACTGGCCGGTGTTGCCACCCATTTTATAAATCACAAGGTCTAGCGAAGGGACAACGAATATGCCGAACCCACCTGCACCGGATTTGTAATAGGCATCGCGCGGAGCGCCGGCGACATGCCCGTCGGAATTATTTTCGAACATCAGTGTGAACGGTGTGTGAGGATTATATTTGCTCGGCTGATTGCAGAGCGCGATGTAGTCGGCGGGAACGAGTTGTTGGTCGCGCCATTTGCCATTTTGCAGGAGACAATAACCGAACCGGAGTGCATCGGTGGCATGGACGGCGATGCTGCCCGCGCCGTTTGCATGAGGCATGGTGTAATCACCGTGATGAAGGCAATATGCCCATGGACCCCAGCCCATCGGTTTGGCGAGGCGTTCGTTAATATAATCCTGAAGTTCCATTCCGGTAACGTGGCGGAGCACGATGGAAGCGATGTGGGGGGCGGGGGAGGAATAGGAGTAACCAGCGCCTGCATTGGTCCACAGCACGGTGCGGAGCGATGATTGGTCGAGGTCGCGGATGTTCTGGCCGGGGACTGGTTTTAGTGGAACAACCTGGCCGTGAACGACACCGGGGCTGCCGCCTTCCCCGTGATAGCCAGCGCTCATGCAGAGCAAATGTCCGAGAGTGATATCGCGTTTGCGCTCGTCATCGAGGGGAAGCGCTTCGGCCAAGTAGGTTTCGGTGAAGACTTTGGTATCGAGGCCATCGGGAATTTTATTTTTGAACTCATTCAGCATGATCCCGCAGGCAATGCTGGTGTAGGCCTTGCCCGTGCTGGCCATATCAGGATTTGCGTTGCGCGCGGCGCGACCAAAGTATCGTTCGAAAACGAGGTAACCATGACGGACCACCAATAAACCGCCATGCTGGCTGCAACGTTCGGTGAAATTGTAGGCTTGCTCCAGGCGCGAAAGGTCCATCCCGGTAATGCGCCGGATATCCGCCGCATTGGTCAAGGTGCGCCAACCACCTTCAGAGTCGGGAGGAGGAAAATAAGAATCCGCACCTTCGGCTGGTGCGGCTTTGATGTTGCAGAGGCAGAGGAGAACCAGGAGCAACCCTGGCAAAAGTTTGGGACAGGGAAGAATGCTCCGGTTCATGATATTGAATTAACTGGCGAAAATTTGGGTCATTTCATCCGAAAGCTTTTTCAAGCCTTCGGGTGAACCTGCGCCTGGCTGCTCAGAAATGCCCCAACCATCAAATCCGATTTCATCAATGGCCTTCATGACGACGGGCCAATTATTTGAGCCTTTGAGGAACTCAACATCAAAGCCCTTCCAGAGGCCCTGATTGTTGGCCTTTTCGCGGCTGAATTCCTTGATGTGGAGGGTGACGATCCGCTTGTTCAGAATTCGGATCCATTGCTCGGGCCAGCCGTAAGTGATGATGTTTCCAACATCGAAATGCCAGCCGATCCAGGGGCTTTCAAATTCATCAATGTAACGGGCGGCTTCGAGCGGGCTCAGAAGGAAATGGTTCCAGACGTTCTCGATGGCGATCTTAACCTTTAACTCCTGCGCGAGTGGAAGGAGCTTTCGGATACCCTCCTGCGAACGCTTGTAACATTGATCGTAACTGATCTGCTGGTTGACCACGCCGGGAACAAAAAGGACGGAGCGCGCGCCGTATTTGTGCGCGTCTCGCAACGCTTGTTCCAAACCTTTCAACCCAGCCTGGCGAACACTTTCATCCGGGCTGCTGAGCGGCTTGTCCCAATGCGTGCTGCAGCAAACGCTGGGAACCTTGAGGCCGGTTGAGTCGCGAGCCTCAAGAACTTCATCCTGGTTCATTCCGCTCATTGCTTCCACACCTTCGAAACCAGCGGTTTTGCACTTCTGGAACTTCTCGAGAACGGAACCTTTGACGCCAATGGTGGCATACATGATTCCTTTGTGGATTGAACGTTTCGGGGATGAAGCCGGTTTATCCTCGGCAAAAACGGGGAAAGCAGCCGCAGTCCCAAGGATTGCGGCTTGCTTAAAAAAGGTCCGTCGCGAGCTGGTTGCAATAGCCATAACGCGCTGGTTTTAACGGAGTGGCTTTAGACGAGACGATTTTGGCCCGGCATTGCCATCGGGCGGACAGGGAGCTTCATGTTCCACTCGATATGCTCTGGAACGAGGCGGTCCTGGGAGTTCAAGGCTTGTTCCCAGGTGATTTCCTCGCCGGTATAGGCAGCCATGCGGCCCATGATTGCAGTCATGGAACTGTACGCGAGGCGGAGGCCGTTGTTGATCGGATCGCCCTTGCGGATGGAGGCGAACATTCGGTCATGCTCGACCTGGTACATATTCGGGCGCGGGCCGGAGTATTTCCAGTCTTTCTCACCCTTGATGAACGGCATGCCAGCAAATCCGAGTTCGCGAGCGGTGCCTTTGGTGCCGTAGAAGGTAGCGGTGTTGTCGTTCATGCAGTTGGCGATCTGGCGGCAGCCGATGAAACCGCGAACGTCATTGGCATACAGATAATTTACTTCAAAGTGATCGTAGATATTGCCGCCGTTCGCGGGAATTTGTCGTCCACCGACCGCGAGGGCTTTGAGGGGCGGAACGTCGTTCATTGCCCAGCACATCCAATCGACGGCATGAACAGCTTGTTCGACGAGGGAATCGCCAGAGAGCCAGCCGAAGTTGTACCAATTATGAAGCTGCCATTCGAGGTCGCTCATGCCTGCAGGACGAGTCGTTTCCGCGGGCATTGGCTTGACCGGGCCGGTGTAGTACGTGCCGTAAATGGCGCGAATGTCACCGATTTCGCCATTGAGAATACGTTCGAAGAGGGCTTCTTCAGCGAGGTTATAGCGCCAGCAGAAACCGGCGACCAGGGCGAGCTTCTTCTTCTTCGCTTCTTCAACCGATTCGAGGACGGAGCGAATGCCGGGAGCGTCGGTCGCGACCGGTTTTTCGCAGAAAATGTGTTTATTGGCGGCAACCGCGGCTTTCAAGTGTTGCGGGCGGAAGCCGGGAGGGGTGGTCAAGATGACTACGTCGACCCCACTGTCGATCACTTTTTGATACCCATCCAGGCCAATGAAACGATGAGCGGGATCGACTTTGACCTTATCCGGCACTTCCTTGGTCAGGGCCTCGAGGCTGCCCTGGAGTTTACTGTCAAAAACGTCGGCCATTGCTGTGAGCACGACATTTTTGTCCGCATGTAGCGCCTGGCTGGCCGCGCCGGTGCCGCGTCCACCGCAACCGATCAGGCCGACTTTAAGGACGTCGCTGCTGTTCTGGGCAGAAGTGGTGAGATTCAGATAAGGAGCGGCGGCAGTAGCGGCGACCGCAATGGAGGAAGTCTTCAGGAAGGAGCGCCGCGACTGGGTATCACTATTTTGAGTCATTGTTTTTTGGAGAGTTTGAGTCTTTGATGTTTATAATTTTCGAGGTAATTGGAGTCAAGGAGAGAGGACGGACCTCGAAGGAGGTGTCGTTTCCCGGTTGAAACTGCTTGAGGCGGAGGTCGCGATGATACTCGCGGAATAATAATTTTTTATGACTCGCAGACATAGAGTGCATGAACGCTGGGGGTTGGACGCGGGGGCATTTTGGTTTATTCCAACTATTTTGAAGGAGTGAATCGCTGGACAAACGGTTGGGAGCAAGTTTGATTCACCGCTCGTGAAAAAAGCTGAAGTCATTACGGCGGTGATCGAGCGGTTGCGCGCGGATATGGAGCTCTACCAAAAGGCTGCGCTGGCGGCCCGATTGGAGGCGACCCATGAACAGAGCAAAGCGGAAAACAAATATGACACCCGTGGACTCGAAGCTTCCTACCTGGCTCGCGGGCAATCGCGCCAGCTTGCGGAACTGGAGCAGGCGATTGTGCAATTTCAAAAATTGGGAGTGACCGACTGGCCAGATGGACGAGGGATCGATCTGGGAGCGTTGGTGGTACTCGAGGCGGGCAAAGAGAAAAATTTTTATTTGGTTGGACCGAGAGCCGGTGGAACCGAGGTGGAGGTGGAGGGGATCGAGATCATGGTAATCACGCCGGAATCTCCATTGG
This sequence comes from Verrucomicrobiota bacterium, assembly GCA_051955955.1. Classification (GTDB taxonomy): domain Bacteria; phylum Verrucomicrobiota; class Verrucomicrobiia; order Limisphaerales; family SXQI01; genus DASVNK01. Next base: position 1,800 of record JBQCGE010000288.1, on the reverse strand, counting down.
GTGCAGGTTTGATCGGGAAAACGCAGGGCGAGAAATGCGTGATCGAAATTGGCGGGCGCAAGCAGAACTATAAAATTGCCCGGGTGAGTTGAATGAATCTTCTCGACTAAATTCCAGCAGCAGGGTGGATTGTGAGGAGAAATCCTGCTGATGTAAACCTGGGTGGAGTCCTGTGGATGTGCCGTGGTTAACAGGCAGGGGTTATTTACTTTTATGAATGCGATAACTGTACTGCTGCTCGCTCTTTCTTTGCTCACCACTACCGCCGCGGAGAAACCACCTGCATTGCAGAACGCAAAATCGCTTTTCGATGGGAAGACGCTGAATGGGTGGGAAGGGAGTGATAAAAGTTGGCGGGTGCAGGATGGTTGCCTGACAGGGGGTTCACTTGAGAACGTTGTGAAGCAGAATGAATTTCTGGCGACCACACGCGATTACACTAACTTCATCGTTCGCTTCAAGATCAAGCTCACCGGGACCGAAGGGTTCATCAACAGCGGCTTCCAGATTCGCAGCCAGCGTGTGCCGAATAACAGCGAGATGAGCGGTTATCAATGTGATTTTGGCGATCCGAATTGGTGGGGAGCGATTTACGATGAATCGCGCCGGGACAAAGTGTTGTCACCCTCGAACATGAAGGACCTCGGGCCGGTGATTCGCAGGCAGGATTGGAATGAGTATGTCATTCGGGCGGTTGGGCCGAAGATCACGACCTGGATCAACGGAGTGGAAGGGACCGATTACATTGAATCAGACCCAGCAATTCCTGAATGGGGAAAGCTGGGCATCCAGGTGCATGGAGGCGGGAAAACATTGGTTCAGATGAAGGATATTGAGATCCAGGAACTGCCTGCGATTCCACCTGAAGATCGCTTTAACGGCGCGCCGGAACCGAAGAAAAATTCCAAGGCATCGCCGCTTTCACCGGAAGAAGAGCGGGCGAGTTTTTCACTGCCACCCGGATTCGAAATTGAGCTGGTGGCCAGTGAATCCGAAGGGGTTGGGAAATTCGTGACGGTGGATTGGGATACGCAGGGGCGGATGTGGAGCATGACGGCCTTTGAATATCCGGTGGATGCCAATGAAAGCCCGGAGGTTGCGAAGGCGCTTTACTCGAATTTTTCGAAGGACAAGGTGTTGGTTTGGGACAAACCGTTCGAGCCCGGGCCCCATCAGCCGAGAGTTTTCGCCGAAGGATTGGCGATTCCGCTGGGTGTTTTGCCGTATAAAAATGGAGTTTACGTGCAGCACGGGCCCAATATCGAATTCCTCTCCGACACGAATGGAGATGGCAAAGCGGATCGGAAGGAAATCGTGCTGAGCGGGTTTGGTGTTCAAGATTCGCATTTATTCCCGCATCAATTTACGCGCGCGCCGGGCAATTGGATTTGGATGGCGCAAGGAGCATTTAATTATGGAAAGGTGCGAACGAGCAAAGGGGTGGAGCAGCAATTCGACCAGACGCGCATGGCGAAATTTCGTTATGACGGATCAGACTTCGAGATTACGACACAAGGCCCGTGCAATATTTGGGGCCTGGTGATCAAAGGGGAAGGTGAGGCATTCATCCAGGAGGCGAACGATTACGGCTATCCGATGATGCCGTTCCACGAATTCGCCAATTATCCTGGATGTTCAGATGCGCAGTTCAAGAGCTATGCGCCGGAATTTCCGGGGACGGCTCCGAATTTTCAAATGGGCGGCACGGGATTAAGCGGCCTGGCGTTGTCAGACGAAAAAGGAGCGTGGCCGAAGCCGTATGCGAACGTGTTTTATATCGCGAACCCAATCACGCGAATG
>JBQCGE010000287.1:0-4353 GCA_051955955.1 Verrucomicrobiota bacterium | reverse complement strand
ATGACCCGGGGCGCGGGTGCCATGGCTCGAGCAGCGGATTGAATATTTTTATGCAAACCAGCCGCCACTGCCGCAAACATCGCGGAACCGAAGGCGCTCGCCTCCTGCACACCAGCCACTTTAATCGGACGTTGCAAGACGTCCGCGTAAATCTGCATTAAAACGGGGTTGCGCTGCGCGAGCCCTCCCCAGGCATACAGCTCTCGAATAGCGATACCGCTTCCAGTAAATGCCTCGACAATTTGTCGCGTGGCGAAAGCAGTCGCCTCGATCAGAGCGCGGTAAACTTCATGCGGCTGAGTTTCCAGATTCAGCCCCAGAATCAACCCGGTTAAATCCGCGTTTACCAGGATGGATCGGTTTCCATTCCACCAATCGAGAGCGAGTAATCCGCTTCGACCCGGCTTTACCCCAGCAGCTTCGTGGCTGAGCAGTTCGTGCACCGAGATATTTTTAGCTCGTGAATTTTTTGCCACACTTTCGGGAACAGATCGCTCCACATACCATGCGAGCATGTCTCCCACTCCGGCCTGCCCTGCTTCATAACCCCAATAGCCAGGGACGATTCCGTCGCGAACCACGCCACAAATTCCCTCGACCTCATGGCGCTCATTGCCGATCAACAAGTGACAGGTGGAAGTGCCCATGATCATGACCAATTTACCGGGGGTAGTTACACCGCAGGCGGGTACCGCCGCATGAGCATCAATGTTGCCCGATACCACTGGTATTCCCGGTTCCAGCCCTAGTTTTGCGGCAATTTCCGGGAGAAGGCCGCCAACTCTTTCTCCCACGCCAATCGTGCGCCCGCCAATTTTCTCCTGCACCATGTTTGCCAAACCAGGATGGAGCGCCTTAAAGAATTTGGGGTCGGGATATCCCACTCCATCCGGAGAGTGACAAACGCGCATGCCCTTGAAGCCTGCCGCCGAAACGCTGCGGGTTTCATTCCCGGTCAACTGCCAGACGATCCAATCCGCCGCTTCGATGAACCGGGCTGCTGCCTTATAAACCGCGGGCGAATCTTCGATCGTCTCCAGCACTTTTGAAACAAACCATTCACTTGAATATTTTCCTCCATACGCTTTGAGGAAGGGTTCATCGCGCCGTTTCCCGAGTTCGTTAATTTTATCTGCCTGCTTTTGCGGGGAGTGATGTTTCCAAAGTTTAACCCATGCATTTGGATCGGAAGCACATCGGCGGTCGGCGCACAACGGACGCCCCTTCGCATCCACAGGAAGAACTGTGCAGGAAGTAAAATCAGTGCCGACTCCGCCGACCTGAGATGGCTGAACACCGCTCGCCCTCAGAACTTCGGGAACAATGTTCCGCAGGGCAAAAAAGTAATCTCGCGGATCCTGAAAAGCGCTCTGCGGCTTGAGAGAAACTTTCCCGAGGCGCTGTTGGATCACTCCATGCGGGTAATCACAAACCGCACTGGCCAATTCCTTTCCGTTCCGGGAATCGACCAGCACTGCCCTGGCGGAAAGCGTCCCGAAATCAATGCCGATTACGTAGGGCTTGAGCACCCTCCGGTTTTCACACAAATGCCGGCTCTAAACAAGAAAATCAGAGGCTTAATCCACCCCGGAACCGGTCATTTGCCTTTTGGAATAGAGGGAACTTTTTTTCCGGTCGTGGCGCCCTTCGCGCAGCTCTTCAATGAACTTCTTTGAAAAGGCTGGGATGTCGCTCGGCTTGCGGCTCGTTACCAAGCCGTGATCCACGACCACTTCTTCATCCACCCAATCAGCCCCAGCGTTCTTCAGATCCATTGAAACAGAGGGATAGGAAGTCATTTTCTTTCCTGACACGACGCCAGCGTTGATCAACGTCCAGGGCCCGTGGCAGATGGCTGCCACCGGTTTGCCGGAGTTAAAGAACTCCTTCACGAACTCAACGGCGTCCGAATCCATCCGGAGCGTGTCCGGATTTTTCACTCCCCCCGGCAGCAACAAGCCATCAAAATCTTCAGGCCGTGCAGCGCTTAAAGGAAGGTCAACATCGAATGACTTGCCCCAATTTCCTTCCGTCCAACCCCGCACTTGCTCTTCATTGGGCGAGATCAACACGGTCTTTGCTCCCGCTTTATCCAAAGCTTTCCTCGGTTCCACCATTTCGGATTGTTCGAATCCGTCCGCTACCAAAATCGCAATTTTTTTGCCGTCCAATTCCTTCATAGCCACAAACTCCTTTCATTAATATCGATCCGTATGAAATCGCCGCAACCGCCTTTCGGATTATTTTTCGGAAGTGACAGCAAAGAGTTGTCAACCTGACGGGAACCCGACGGTTACCTGAGAGAGAATCATTGTTATCAGGCGAGGGCTGTAACCTGTTTCGGCCCTGTCCCCTATTTCCACAACCCGGCACCCAATTGTAAACCGATATGCGACAAAGCGCTGCCCGCGCCAATGATTTTAAACCGACGAACTAATGGAAACGACCATCCCGAGCCTTGAAGTAATGGAGGGCGTCCCCTCGCGCACTTCTTTCCAAATTGATCCCAATTTGCCCACAAATTGTCACACAATTCATGCAATCGTAGAAGCCCAGGCTCGTCTGCGGCCGAACGAGATTGCGCTCGTATGTGGAGAGGAGTCATTAACCTACCGGGAATTGGACCAGCAGGCAGCGAAACTTGCGCAGGTTCTGATCGGCAATGGTGTTCAACTGGAAACCATTGTCGGTGTTTACATGGAACGATCCATTCGGACCGTGATTGCGATTTTGGGAATTCTGAAAGCGGGCGGCACGTATCTCCCTATTGACCTGGCCTATCCCGAGGAGCGGGTGAACTATATTTTGAACGATTCGCAGGCGCTCGGATTGATCACAGAATCTGCTCACCTCTCAAAATTAGCAGGATTTCAGGGGAAGAAATGGTGTCTGGATGAAAACCTCGCGCTGATTGAAAAGGAATCACCTGCAAGCACGCGGGTTGATGTTAGTGGATGGAACTCCGCTTACATCATCTACACCTCAGGTTCCACCGGTAAGCCGAAGGGAGTCATCGTAACACATCACAACGTGGTGCGATTGTTCTCTGCCACCGACCATTGGTACGGATTTAATCATCGCGATGTCTGGACGGTCTTTCATTCGTTCGCGTTTGATTTCTCGGTTTGGGAACTTTGGGGTGCGCTGTTTTATGGAGGGAAGGCGGTTATCGTTCCCTACCTCCTCGCAAGGAGCCCGGAAGCTTTTTACAACTTGCTCCATGAACAAAAGGTAACTGTCCTGAACCAAACTCCCTCCGCGTTTCGACAACTGATCTGGGCGGAAAACAACTCTAGTTACAATCCGAGCACGCTGTCTCTTCGTTACGTCATTTTCGGCGGGGAAGCCCTGGAACTGCAAAGTTTGAAACCATGGTTCGAGCGGCATGCACCAGACAGGCCTCAATTGGTTAACATGTATGGGATCACAGAAACAACGGTTCATGTGACCTATCGTCCAATTACTCCAGACGACGTCGCGGCAGGTCTTGGCAGCGTCATTGGCCAGCCGATTCCCGACTTGAGTTTACATTTGCTCGATGAAAACCAGAAGCCAGTCGCCCCTGGAGAACCCGGAGAAATTTGTGTTGGTGGCGAGGGCGTTGCAAGAGGATACCTCAACCGACCCGATTTGACGCGCGAAAGATTTATCGCGCATCCCTCCTCCGATGACCCCGAAGCTCGACTATACCGTTCAGGCGATCTTGCTCGTGCTCTGCCAAATGGCGACTATGAATATCTCGGGCGCATTGATCACCAGGTGAAAATCCACGGATTCCGGATTGAACTTGGCGAAATTGAGAGTGTCTTAAATTCGCACGAATTGATTCGGGAAAGCGTAGTGCTGGTCGATGAGCAGGCGGGAGAGAAACGCCTGATTGGATACATTGTCCCCCCGGGAAAGGCTCCTGACATTTCACAACTACGCGAATTCGTCAGCAAGCGTTTGCCGCAATATATGGTTCCAGCCCGCTTTATGGTGCTGGATAAGCTGCCACTGACTATCAATGGGAAAGTAGACCGGCGGGCATTACCCTCGATCAGCCAGGAGCGCCCGGAATTGCGCACTGAATATATTCCGCCGACGACCAACAATGAACTTACATTGGCTGCAATTTGGGAGTCCGTGCTCGGGATCGGAAAAGTGGGCATTCACGATAACTTTTTTGAATTGGGTGGAGATTCCATTCGTAGCATCCAGGTGCTCGCAAAAGCACAGGAGAATGGAATCCGGTTTTCGCTCCAGAAGTTGTTTCAACATCCCACCATCTCGGGACTGCTGCAGAACCTGGATGATAAGGTCGATGACGAAATTGATTTGAATCCGAAACCTTTAGCCCGGGTTTCAAAGCTT
>JBQCGE010000286.1:0-3370 GCA_051955955.1 Verrucomicrobiota bacterium | reverse complement strand
CATCTCGATTCACCGGGCATCACAGTTTCTGTGCTGATCTGTTTCGAAGACACTTTTCCCCATATAGCGCGTGAATATGTTAACGAGGATACAGACTTTCTGGTTAACCTTACCAACAACGGCTGGTTCGGAGAAAGCGCTGCGCAATGGCAGCACGCCGCCACGGCTGCGTTTCGTGCAATTGAAAACCGCGTTCCGCTTGTTCGTTGCGCCAATAACGGGCTGACTTGTTGGGTCGATGAGATTGGACGGCTGCACAACGTTTACTACCCCGGAACGACGGACATTTATGGGGCAGGGTTTAAAACCGTTTTAATCCCCGTGCTCACCCCTGGTGAAAAACGCGTACTCAGCTTCTATACGCGGCACGGAGATTTATTCGGCTGGGGATGTGTCATTCTCTCAATACTTGAATTTCTGCGAATTATTAAGGGAACTGTTGCTAGAGGACGAATTGCTATTTCTGACAGCTTATTGGTATAGTCCGGCGCTCAATCACCGGCTTGAGACGTGGGTTGAGCAGAAATGAACTGGATAAACAACGCTGGATGTTGGCTGACCTTGGCAGGCATTTGCTCGGTGTGCGTTCGAGCGGATTCGTTTGAAACGAGCAAGGATGCGAGTGAGGCATGGCAATCAAACAAACCATTCGCAAAAGGAACCTGGAGCACTTCAATCCTTCTGGGTGGAGCTCTCGACCTTAAAGGAAACGATGAAGAGCCGAACCATGACTTCGGGTTTGTCTCCGTCCAGGTCGGTTACAATTTGACCGGGCTCGTTGGCCAGAATTCATGGTATCGAGGGTATTGGCAGCTCTCCGGCGAAGTTTTTGGCGGTGGCCAGATTCAGCCGACCCGTTACCTAATTGGAGTTCTTCCAGTTCTCTCCTATAACTTCGTTCTGAACGATCGTTGGGTGCCATTTATTGAAGGTGGGGGTGGGGTGGCGATTACCGATATTGGAGAACCCGATCTCAGCACCACCTTCCAATTCAACGAGCAGGTTGGGGGGGGGCGTTCGCTTTGGATTGAACGATGCACTCTGGTTGCGGCTCGGAGTGCGTCTCATGCATGTTTCCAATGGTGGCATCAAGGAGCCAAACACCGGTGTAACCACCGGCACTTTGCTACTTGGCGTGGAATGGTACTATTAAAGTCCGCTCATGTTAGCGGAAGAAAATCAGCCAGATCACAATTAGCATCGGAACCATGAACGGCAGGGTCCATTTCCCGATATAGCCGAGGAATCCTGGCGCATGGACCTTCTGCTGGTCGGCGATGGATTTGACCATGAAGTTGGGTCCATTGCCGATATAAGTATTTGCCCCGAAGAAAACCGCGCCGACGCTGATGGCGGTAATAAAGTGGTTATAAGTCGTATTGCCGAGCAGGTAAGCAATCTCGATTTGCTCAATGCCCAGTGTTTTGGACTGAAGCGCGAGCGGATGATATTGCTGCAAAGCTTCGAATGTGGCCCGAATTTCCGCGGCGTGAGGGCCAGTCAAATTGGCGAGATCCACCCCGCCTGATTGAATCAAGTGCTGCACCTGGGCCACTATTTCGGGTTGCACGAATACTCCGAAAATCGCGGTGAGGAAGCTGTAGTAGGTTGGCGCGTTATCCAACACACTTGATAAAATCCCGCTCCCCCAATAGAAGAAAGCAGGTGTAGTCATCCCGAGATTCTTTGCATTCGCTTGCAGCCAGTCCAACGCCGGGATCATCGTTGCAAATATCCCAATAAACAAAATAGCCACTTCGCGAATTGGCTCAAAATTGAAATGGTTTGCCTCATGAACGGATTTGCGGGTTGTGAAATAGGAACCAATCGAGGCGGCCACCATGATTCCCTCACGGAGGAAGGTTGGCTCATTGATGAAAACGGAACCGAGAATCATCGCGAGGAATATGAGGTTTAATAACCCTTCGAATTTCCATTGGTCACTGGGTTCAGCGAGTTCCGCACGAACGAGCGCTGGCGCTTTCTTGTAATTACGCGTGTCCAGAACGAAAAACATGGCGAGCAGCATCCCCAGAGCGACCAACCAGGGTGCCCAGCAATGCTCCAGCACCCACCAAAATGGAATCCCTTTCAAATATCCAAGGAAGAGAGGCGGATCGCCAATGGGAGTCAGGCAGCCCCCAACGTTCGACACAATAAATATGAAAAAGACGATATGATGTGCGGTGATGCGGTACTTATTCATCCGAATCCAAGGACGAATTAACAGCATGGAAGCGCCGGTGGTTCCCAGGACATTGGCAATCACAGCTCCAACAAATAGAAATACAACATTCGCCAGCGGAGTCGCTTCCCCTTTTACTGATATGTGTATGCCGCCGGAGACGATGAAGAGCGATCCAATCACCGCGATGAAGCTGATATATTCATGCCCGACGTGGAGAATTTTTTCGGGAGCTTTCAAATAAAGCAGATAGTAACTCAGCGTAATTGCGGCGAGCACCAGGGCGACTTTCGGGTAATGCTTATGCCAGAATTCGGCAAAGAAGAGGGGCGCGAGGGCGATCGACATCAATAAGATGACGAACGGGACGATCATCCAGGTATGTGGTTGTACAACGTGCTCCATTGCCCTCACTCTATGAATGGAACCTCAGGAAAGGTCAACTGAGTTCGAGAGTTCCTGCTGTTTTTCGGAACGTTTATTTGGCCACGTTGGAAAGTATATCGTGAGTCGAGAATTTTATCCGGGCGAAGCATTCAGGAATGTGTGAATCCCATATCCCATGGCGCGTCCAAACCCAACCGCCCGAGTCTTTTGCTGGAGCGGCTTCTTTGTATTGGTTGAAGCGGGAGAAATCCATTCGCCAAATATCGCCATCACGCGGAGGAAGTGCGCGTCCATCTCCGCTTGCCAACCATTTCATTCCATTCCATGGAAAGGCAAGTTCCACGCTCCAGCCGCGGTCATGGTCTTTATCATCATTCACAGTTCCATCCAGGAACACGGCAGTTTGCTTGCCGGGAAAGTGCCAGTCGAATGCACCGAGCCTGAGCCCGCGGGGATGAGTTTTGAAATCAACTCCGTTGAAGGGTTGCATCTTGGACCTTGAAAACTCGGGTGCCCTGGAAAAACCACCGGATTCATAAGCCGACTCCCAGATGAAAAAGACTTCGTAAGTGGTATTAAACCCATTGATCTCGAATTCATAATAAGCATCCTGGCCCGCGATAAAGAATTCGAGGTCGTTATCATAATAAATAGGCGAGTTGTTGGTGGTAAACTTCGCCTGAAGAAAAGGCTCCTCCGCCCGGTAGGCCACATATATATTATTGTCGTCCCAGAGCAGCATTGCGCGTGTGTCGTGCAGGGGCGGCTTACCGCTAATGATGTCAACAAACCGTGGGG
>JBQCGE010000285.1:0-9141 GCA_051955955.1 Verrucomicrobiota bacterium | reverse complement strand
GAAGTTGGCGATTTGATTATTTTGGAATATGGCCCCTGGAAAATGACATGTCCGCCGCGTTCACCTTGGCCTGGCCCCATGTCCACAATCTCATCTGCCGCCCTCATCACCGCAGGTTCATGCTCCACCACGACCACTGTGTTACCTGTATCCCGCAAACGTTTCAGAATTCGAACCAACCGCTCGGTGTCCCGTGCATGCAACCCGACGCTCGGTTCATCCAACACAAACAATGTGTTCACCAGCCGTGATCCCAGGCACGTGGTGAGGTTTACGCGCTCGGTTTCGCCACCTGATAAAGTTCGGGCTGGGCGGTCCAGCGAAAGATAGCCGAGGCCAACTTCATCCAGGTAATTAAGCCGTGACTGGACCTCCTCCAGTGCGATGTTGAATGGATCAACTGAACGCGACCCGGATCGCGGGAGTGCCTTGATGAAGTTTAAGGCATCTCGAACAGGTAGCTGATAAAAATCAGCAAGGGTCAGCTCGCGGCTATCTTGTGTGACTCGAAACTGTAACGAATCCGGCTTGAAACGCTGGCCTTTGCATTCCGGGCAGGTGGTGTAACAGCGATAACGCGCGAGTTGAACTCGCACATGCATCTTGTAGGCCTTGCTTTCCAGCCATCGAAAATATCCTTTGATGCCATACCAATAACGAGGCCATTCATGGTCTTCGTCGGGGGCATATTCAGGATCACCATTAATCACCCAATCCTGGGTTGAACGCGGCAGATCTTCGAATGGAACATCCGTCCGCACTTTCTTCGTCCGGCACGCCTTCAGCAAATCATGTTGGGATTGCAGCCCTGTTCCCGTTTGCCATGGTTTGACGACACCTTGCGCAATCGAGAGCGACCGATCTGGAATTGCGAGGTTGTAATCAATCGCAATCACACGGCCAAATCCCTTGCACGCCGGGCATGCGCCAACGGGATTGTTAAAACTGAACAGGGCGGGGGACGCATCCCGGTATTCGATATCGCACTCGGCACAATGCAATCGCTTGGAAAAACGCCGCAATTGAAAGTCAGGATAAAGATATATCCCGAGTGTCCCTTTGCCAAAGTGGTAAGCCTGCTCGCAAGCCTCAATAAACCGCGGGCGATTTCCGCTCTCAAGCCGGACCCGATCCTGAACCACGATGATTGAACTGAGTTTCGAACCTTTTAACTCTCCAAGGGCTTCATCCAACCGCAGAACAACCTGATTATCCCTCAGAAAAACGCGTTGATATCCTTGACGAGACAGCAATCCAAAGGATTCCTCCATCGAAATTTTTTCACTAAGCGGCAGCGAGAAAGTAATAAGTGCCTCGATCCCTTTTGTCTGTTCCAATAAACCATTCCAGATCTGTTGAGGGGAATCCTTTTGCACGATCTTGCCGCATTTTCGACAGTGGAGCCGGGCAATATGTGGCCAAAGCAGCTTCATGTAATCCGTCAATTCGGTCATCGTGCCGACTGTCGAGCGCGTCGTCTTGATCGAATTTCTTTGTTCCAAAGCAATTGCTGGAGGTATGCCTTGAATGCTGTCCACCCGCGGCTTGTCCATTCGATCAAAAAATTGCCGTGCGTAAGGGGAGAACGTTTCGATATACCGCCGCTGTCCTTCCGCGTATAAAGTATCGAACGCGAGGGAACTTTTGCCTGACCCGCTCAACCCGGTGACCACGATCAGCCGTCCCAAAGGCAGGTCCAGGTCGAAGTTCTTTAAGTTATTGTGCCGCACCCCTTTCAGGCGAATGGCGGAATGGATGTGCGCTTTAGGCATGGCCGCATAATCTAAATCCATTCAACCCGGTGTCAAAACGCCCAAGACTCAAATGATCTGCAACCTTCTCGTTAGCTTCATGCCTTTTGCTGGACACCACCGGCCCACGGACGCCAATATGACCACTAGGTTCTGTCCATTGCAGTATGAAATCGAATAGGTGGGTCCAACGGAATCATCAACATTGAGAAGCAGAAGCGACTTGTGCTAAAAACTCCACTATTCCTCAATCCGCTCCTGCTTGCGCTTTTCTGTTTTGTTTCATTAGTTCATACGCGGGCAGGGGAGATTACTGCTTTCGCGGCGGCCAGTCTCAGCGATGTCTTAAAGCCAATAGCCAGGCGTTTTGAATCGAATTCCCACACGCGAGTTGTTTTTAATTTTGGCGCTTCCTCCACCCTGGCCCGGCAAATTGAGGAGGGCGCTCCCGCCGATATTTTTATTTCCGCCGACAACGAAAAAATGGACCGCTTGCAACGGAAAGGTCTGATTGTTGATGGCACTCGATCTGTCCTGCTTTCAAATTCTCTCGTAGTGATCGCTTCCAATGAGAGTTCTCTCTTTTTGGACGCGCCCGTGGATTTACTCCGCTGCAACTCATTTGCAATTGCCGACCCGCAAGTTGTTCCTGCTGGCATTTACGCCCGCAAATTCATGGAATCCGCTGGCATTTGGAAATTAATTCAAGGAAAAGTCATCCCTACTGATAATGTTCGCGGAACACTCGCGGCGGTTGAAAGCGGCAATGTGGATGTGGGAATTGTTTATAGAACGGATGCCTTAATTTCCAAGAAAGTTAAAGTTGTTTACCAAGTGCCCGCCAGTTTAAGTCCCAAAATTGAATATCCCGTGGCCTTATTCAAAGATGCTCAGAGCAAAAATGCGGCTGTTGCCTTTCTGACCGAGCTAAAAAGCCCATATAGCGCCACTATATTTCAGAATTACGGTTTTGTTCTACCCGCTGGAACTCCCAACAACGTCGGACAGGTTCGACCTCGTTCGAAATAAGGAAATTGGATGGAGAGTTATACACGCCTCATCTGGTTTACATTGGCTGTCGCCGCTCTCGCGGTCCTCTTAATATTACCTCCCGGAATAGCCCTCGCCTGGGCTCTCGCCCGCAAAAATTGGCGAGGCAAAGCATTTGTCGAAACAATCGCCTCGCTTCCACTCGTTATGCCTCCTGTTGCCACAGGATTAATCCTGCTGAAGCTGCTCGGGCGAAAAGGTTTGATCGGCAGTTGGATTGAGAACAGCACAGGTCTCCAAGTCGTTTTTACCTGGAAAGCTGTTGTCATCGCACTCGCGGTCATGTCCTTCCCTCTCCTGGTGCGAACCGCAAGGGTTGCATTTGAGCAGGTGAACGCACGACTCGAACAAGTCGCCCGCACGCTGGGAGCTTCGTCATCGCGCGTTTTTTTTACCATCACCCTCCCGCTCGCATGGCGTGGAGTTGTCGGCGGAGCTGTTCTCGCATTTGCACGGGCATTGGGTGAATTCGGCGCTACCATGTTGGTCGCAGGAGCGATTCCCGGCAAAACACAAACGCTTTCCGTTTCGATTTATCATTTGATTCAACTCGGCGAAGACCGCGCCGCTGGCCAACTCTTATTGATTTCGATCGCATTTTCGTTCGGGGCTTTGTTGCTCAGCGAATTTCTCATTCAAAGAAGGAACGTGGATCGTGCTAAGAATTGACAATTTACACTTTCACGTCGGCGCCTTTTCTCTCGAGCTTTCGCTTGAACTGAAATCCCGCGTCACCGGCCTTTATGGCCCCTCAGGCGCGGGGAAAACAACTTTGCTCGAAATTATTACCGGCTTAAAAAATGCTCGTCACGGCACAATCGTTTTGTCAGGTCGCGAGCTGTTTAATGCTTCAGCCCGGACCAGCATTCCTGCCGAAAAACGCAACGTCGGTTATGTCCCGCAGGATCTTGCGCTCTTTCCTCACAAATCGGTTTGTGAGAATCTTCAATATGGAAGCCGGGTGTCTGATGACGAACATCGCCATATCGTGTCCGAGTTCAGGCTTGAGCCTCTCCTGGATCGGCGTCCTCATCAGCTTTCCGGAGGTGAAAAGCAACGCGTCGCGATCGGACGCGCTCTAATGACCCAGCCTGCGCTCCTCATGCTTGATGAACCGCTCAGCAGTCTGGACGAATCGCTAAAATCCCGCGCTTTAGATCTATTCCGCCACTTAAAGGAAAAATTCGACCTGCCGCTGCTTTACGTTTCCCATGATGCCAATGAACTTGCCCAAATCTGCGATGAAATTGTGGTGATTCAAAGCGGCAGGGCGCAACGACAAGGGGCAGTTGCCACGGTCTTCAATGAAATCGCCGAACCCCGATTTGTATATCGACCCGAAAATCCCTAATCCAAAAATGCACCATTGGCGTCTGTTTAGTTTGAGTTTAGATTTTGATTATGAGGACATTTCTCCAGATCCCCTTGTGCGCGATTTGCCTCTTTGCGCTATCAACCTTTGCCCAGGATTCCGAACCTTTCAGTCGCAATGCAGGCAGCGGAAATTGGGCGCAAAATCTAAGGGTGACGTCCCAGTCGAGTGATCATCTCGAGGCATGGCTTGTCCTGGATAAATGGTACGATGGTTCCGTTGGCCCCACGGCACTTCTGGATGCTGTCATCCTTAAAAAAGGGAACAAAGAATCTTCAAAGTGGTTTACCTGCAAAAAGCAGATCATCGGCACAGGCGGAGGAACTGTAACCTTGAAGGTGCGATTTAATCCAAGCAAAGACGGTGCTCCCGCGAGCGTCACTACCGACCAAATTCAAATCCGTTTCCTCAATTCTTCCGGCCGTACCCTTGTTACCTCCGTTCCTTTTTCCAGAACTATTCGATGGGGCGAAGATTCAGGCCGTATCAATGAGCGCGTAGATACAAAACCGAGAGAGGAAAAGAAGTGATTGGGACTTCTTCAAATCACGAATGCTAAACACATCTGGACGGCCATTTAGTTGCGCGAATTTGCTTCATACTGGGAAAAATGCACAAGCAATCTTTCCCGAGTGATCAAAGACCATGCGTAAAACTTTTAGCTCCGCCATAGTTTTGGTTGCCTTATTCGGCTGTAAACAGGATGTGCAAAGACATGACCTGTTTTATGGTTCAACTCAACCTCCTATTGTTTCGATTACTATCGGTGACGTTCAATTCGTAAAACCGATTCACAAAAGCACGGGGCCTCTGACATCTCCCTCGATGATTTCGCCAAACCGTTTAGCCGTCGTGAATACGGTTGAAATCCTCAAAGGGCAAGGCGTTGGTCAACGAATTGGTTTGGCTTACGAGGCCGGTAGGAAATATGAGCCTCTGCCTAAACACCGATATGTGTTCCTGTGGGACCCAACCGGTAAGTGCATTCAATACTATCCAGTACAAAGCGAGTTTTACATTAAAGACGGTCGCGAAATCCCGTTGAAAAATTTACAGTGGTTAACGAATTGATTGACCTGGTCGATGTCCTCGACAATTATGAAATCAACCCTGCAATCATTCGGAACAACAAATAAAAAACCAGGAACATCGTTCCATAAAAAACTGCTATCAAAAGGCCGAAAGCAGCGATGATTTGCCCCAGCCCGCGCCCTTTCATTTCAAGGTGGTAATGGCGCTCCACAAGCAACATGTTCTTTGCATTCGCTTTCCACACTGCGTCAAAAATATCTCCAGCGAGCGGAATCGCTCCGATCACCGACTCGATCACCACATTCAAAATCATTCGGACCAGGTGCCAGGGTCGAATTCCAAGTCGGGCTGCATCGTAAACAATCCACAGGGAAAAAATTGATCCGAGAAAATCACCCAACCCCGGCATCAACCCAATAATCGGGTCCAATCCAATTCGAAACCCGCCTGGCAACTGGATCCAATTATCCAGCAACCGACTCATCAAGCGCATCCGCGCCAATCTCCTGTCAGATCGGCGCGAAATAATTGGGGGTTGGTCAGTGATGCTTGGCAAACTGCTCTACGACTAGGCTCCGCCATCCCACGGCTTACATGATTTCCGCCGCCGGACGTCGTTTCGCCAGTCCTTTATACGCTTCCGCGACAATAATACCGAATGCAATGTGAAGCACAAGAGAAGGCCATTCTCTCTGTCCCGCAGGTGCCTCCGAGAGAATATTTGAAATGGCAGCACTGATAAAATAAAGAACCAGGCCCACAACCCCGCCAACTGCCCCAGCCACCATCGGCCGAAAGCCATGCACGATTGCGGAAACAATCCATGCATAGATGATCGAAACAATCAGGTGTAAGCATAGCACTCCCAAGAAGAACATCGTTGTCACCTCATGTCCTGGCTCTACTTCACGCCCCATGATGGATGGGTTAATTGCTCCGGAGCCAATCCACGGGATGCCTCGATTCAGCAAAAACAATACAAGCCCCACAATCCACCCCGCCTGCGTCGCTTTGCGCCATCGTATGCCATGAAAGAAACTGGAATTATTTTCTGTGTCGGTCGCGGTGAATGCCATATTTTCCTCCTGTTAAAGAATAGGTCCGCCCAGCAAAAGCTTCCATCAGTCAATATCCGTAAAGACCGTTGAGGGGAACTGCTAGAGAACCCAAAGACAAACCAGAGTTGCACCGTGAGGATTTTAGGAGCGCCGCTCGATTTGGGTGCCCTTACTTTCTTGACGATTCTTTGCCAGCCCGATAACCAAAGCGGATGCGTAAATTGACCCGCCTGGTCGCCGGAGGGCTTTTGGCCATTTTGGCTGCTGCCTGCTCCGGTCCTGTTCAAAATGGCCGTCTGCCGGGCACACCGCCCATTACCGCCAAATCATGGGACCTCTTTGTTCAGGAATATATTGATGGTTACTTCCGTTTGAGGCCGGATCTGGCGATCTCCGCCGGTCGTCATGAGTTTGACGGGCGGCTCCCGGATTGGAGCCCTGCGGGAATGGCGCTGATGGTTCATTTCCTTGAGGAACAACAAGCTGCTGCTCAGAGGTATGAACCGGTAAATCGCGCTCAGGCTCTGGAGCAGGATTATTTGCTCTCCCAAATCGAATCGGATTTGTTTTGGATTCAGCGCGCCAAAGCTCCTTATAAAAATCCCTCCTACTATAACGCTCTCGATCCCGCCGTTTACGTCACACGCGAATATGCTCCGCTGCAGGACCGCCTGGTTTCTTTGATTGCCTACGAGAAGAACGTTCCCACCGCCGTCGACCAAATTCAAAAAAACCTTCAAACCCCTTTACCCCGTACTTACATAGGCATTGGCCGAACCATTTTCGGCGGGTTGGCCACATTTCTTCAAAATGAAGCGCCCAAGGTTTTCGCTCCCGTTCAGGATGGCGCTTTGCAATCGGAATACTCAGAAGTAACCGCCGAGGCAGTTGCTGCCCTCAAGCGTTTGGATAAATGGCTGGAAAACCAACTCCCCGAGGCCACAGAGGATTTTGCGCTCGGGCCCGACCTTTTCCAGGAAATGCTTTGGAAAACAGAACGTGTGAAAGTCCCGCTTGCCGAGCTGGAACGCATCGGCCGCGCCGACCTGGACCGTAATCTCGCCGCCTTGCGCCTTGCCTGCCAAAAACTCGCTCCGGGTCGTCCAATGCAACAGGCGATTGCAATGGTGCGTGCAAACAAACCGAAAGAGGGCGTAGTCCAGGCCGCTCGAAATCAATTGGATGATCTAAAGTATTTCATCCTTGAGAAGCAGTTGGTTTCCATTCCCTCACCGCAAACTGCCCTCGTCGAAGAATCGCCCGAATATATGCGCTGGAATTCCGCTTTTATTAACATTCCGGGTCCGTATGAAAAGGGACTTCCTTCTATTTACTACATCGCGCCGCCCGACCCGAAATGGTCCCAGAAGGAACAAGCCGAATACATCGCCTCATATTATGATTTGTTATTCACCTCCGTCCATGAAGTCTGGCCAGGGCACTTCCTCCAGTTCCTACACAGTAATCAGGCCAGCTCCAGGTTCGGCCAACTCTTCCTTAGCTACGCCTTTGTCGAAGGTTGGGCTCATTATACTGAGGAAATGATGTGGGACGCAGGCTTGGGAAAAGGCGACCCGGAAGCTCATATTGGACAACTCCTTAATGCTTTGACGCGCAATGTCCGCTTTCTTTCCGCCATCGGCCTCCACACTGGCAAAATGACCGTTGCCGATTCGGAGCGCATGTTCCAGGAACTTGCATTTCAGGATCCCGGCACTGCTCGCCAGCAGGCAGCCCGCGGCACATTCGATCCTGCCTATTTAAATTACACCATGGGCAAACTCATGATCCGCAAACTGCGAGATGATTGGTGTGCTAAACGCGGAGGTCGCGACGCCTGGAGGGATTTCCACGATAAATTCCTATCCTACGGCGGCCCGCCGATTCCGCTGCTCCGTCGCGAAATGCTCAACGACACTGAGCATCTTTTCTAAAATCAATCTCGTTCAAAAAAAATCCCGGCTGGTCCTTCAAGTCAGCCGGGAATGCGATATCTTCTCTCGGATACTTCTGGCTGTCTGCCCAGCCTCTTACGTATCCAACGCACTGCGCCACATCTGGAACGTTTTTGTCCAGTTTGCTCTCGTATTCAATCGAGATGTTCCCTTTGAAGTTCTGCCGCTTCAATTCCTGGAGCATTGCGGCCACATCGGAATTTCCCGGTCCGTACGGCACATCAGCACCGTTTTTTACATCTTTTAGATGGCTGCTGATAATGCGCCCCTCCAGCTTCTTCAACGCTTCCACCGGCTTCAGTCCGGAGCGCGCGAAGTGTCCTGTATCCGCGCATGAACCCATTCTCGAGTCCCGATCTTTCACCAGCGACAGGATGTAATCCGGATTCCAAAACTTGTAGTTGGGATTGTTCGGTTGCTTGGGATGGTTGTGTATTGCCATCGCGATGTCGTATTCCTTTACCAACTTCTCGATTATGTCCATCGCCGCGGGATCCGGTTCCGATGTCACTGCGCGCAGGCCAAGTTTTTTAGCGAATTCGAAAACGGCCCGGCATTCCTGTTCATTATTCGGCAAGCCGACCACGCCGTAATTCACCGCTTTGATATGATGCTGCGCCAATTTCGCCTTTAATTGATTAATCACCTCATCGTTCGCATGGTGGTCCAGTTTGGCCTCTGAGTCCGGGCGGAGTTTTTGCCCGGGATAAAATTCAATCACCTTGCCACCACTCGCTGCCGTTTTCTCGATTGCTTCAAACGCACTGAACTTGTGGAACGTGTACGCCTGGCAACCCAGGGCAAACCCGTCCGTGAGATATTCCTCGGGTATTTCGTTCAGGGCAAAAGCGGATGCGCACGAAAGCAGCGCAACACAAATAGCTGACCATTTTTTTATTTTCATACGGATTTGAACGCTGTGG
>JBQCGE010000284.1:0-4504 GCA_051955955.1 Verrucomicrobiota bacterium | reverse complement strand
CATCGCGCTGGTTTTGGAAAAGTAAATTTGGAACGGTATCATTCGCGACGATCAGGTCGAGGTAGCCATCGTTATCGATATCAACAGCAGTTACCCCGAGCGTTTTGGCAGCGGGAACGCCGGTGGCAGGATTTTTTACTTCGATTCCGGCAAGTTTGGAGATATCGCTGAATTTTCCGTTACCCTCGTTGCGATAGAGGTAAGGGTAGGTTCCCTGGAAATCCTTTGGCTGGCCGTAAGCGCGTCCGATTCCGACGAGAGTCCATCCGACTTTGGAATCAATCTCGGGCGACCATCTAACATAATTCCCGACGAACAGATCAAGGTCACCGTCATTATCCATGTCGAACCAGCATGCGGCTGTGCTCCATTCTTCCGTCCGCCCCCCAACACCAGCGGTTCCGGTCACCTCCTGAAATTTTCCGGCGCCGAAATTTTTGAAGAGATGATTTCCACCCACGCCAGTAATGAAGACATCGACCAATCCGTCATTATCGAAATCGCCGAATGAGGGAGCCATTCCGTAGATGGGCAGATCCAGTCCTGAACCGACGGTGACGTCAGTAAAGTGGCCGGTTCCATCATTATGATAGAGCGCAGGCGTGGTTTGCTTTTGTCCAGGAGGGATTTTTCCTGGCCAGAAAGTTCCGTTGATGAAGAGCAAATCCTCCGCGCCATCATTATCGTAGTCGAAAAAACCAGCACCGCTCCCCATCGTTTCGGGGAGCAGTTTGCCCCCAACGGCGCCGTTATTATGGGTGAAGGTGATTCCAGCCGCTGAGGTAATGTTCACAAATTTTGCTTCCGGAATTTTTGCGCCCGAGAACTGCTGCGCGACGGGTGCTTTAATCTCTACTATTTTTCGCGGCGGCGGGGCGGGCTTTCGGCGGGTCAGCAAATAAATAAAACCGGCAGTGGCGATAATAATAAAAAGGACGATTGCGGAAATTCGGACCGCTTTCCCCAATAGCGCTTCGTCATACAGCTCGACCTCTTCACCGTGGTCGGGTGGGGGTTTTTGAGTGGGATTCATGACGGGAGGTTAGGGACGATTATTTGCCAGGGTGCTGCCCTTTTCGGGCAACTGAGTTGTTTGCGAGTTCTCCAATTCAAAAGCGCCGGGTCGCTGCAAGTTGTAAATGACAATGGCCTGCGCGGCGTGGTTGGCCGCGGGATTTTTCTCGCGATGCAGAGCGATGGCGCGGTCCCGGGCGTTGTCATCGGGATGATATTTTTCGTGCAGCGCGCGATGTTCGTCGGCTTTAGTTGCATTGCCGAGTTGGGCGTAAATGAGGGCAAGATTATAATGCGCGGTCACGTTTTCGGGATCGAGGGCGAGTGTTTTATTGAATTGCTCCACCGCTTTGTCGAGATATTGCGCCTGGGAGGCTTTGTTGTTGCGCTCCAACTTTGATCGTTCGAAATAAGTCTGGCCCAATTCATTGATTACCTCGTAGTCCTTGCTGAAGTCGAATTGGCGCTGGTCCAGTTCCGGGTAGCGGTCTTCCAGAATCCCGCGGAATTGCTCAATCGCCTGGTCGAGGTAGCCGTTTTGCTTGTTCACGCTGCCGGTCAGCCATGCCACGGTCCAGCGGGGCGGGGGAGGGTTGAACTGGATCGCGCGGTTGAGCGCCTGGACTGCGTCATTCAGGCGACCTTCCTTTAAATAAACCCGCGCCAGGTTGATGGGGCCATCGGCGCGTCCGAGTTTTTCCACTTCTTTGAAGGCTTGTTCGGCCTGGATCAGTTCACCTTTTTCACTGCCGGATGAACCTTCGAGCAGCAGGGCTATGCCGTAATCGTTCCAGCGTTGCCATGGTTCGATGGGCGAAGTTTGCGTTGATTCGTGGTTCGTTAAATTTTCTGAATTCGATGCGACTGGGAAGGTGATTCGATCCGAGCAAACGGTCGTGACGGGGAGGTCGTTGGTGTAATTCTTCCCCATTACATATTGCATATAAGTGGTGTCGAACTTGCGATATTGAAGCTTGATTTCGACGGTCAATGCGTCACCGGCGTTTTCGGGGACGATGAATTCGTAATGGACGACCTGTGCAGCTCCGGGCGGGATTTGGTGATTGTAAAGCGGAGTGAAAATGTCCTGCGGATTTCTTCGATCAATCCGGTTACCGTTGCGGTCGAGCATGTAAACATTCACGAAGTGGGACCAGGGATCGACGCTGTTGAAGTCGCCCATGCCGCCTGAACGGCCGATCGTGCGGTCGCCGCTGGTGACTTTTGCATCAACCCAAATTTCATTGGAATCAGCAGTGCCCTGGGTGAATGGATGTCCGAGTTTGAGGGTCCGCAGGACGGTTTCGACGAGATATTTTTGCCCGCGTTTTAGAACAGGAATCCTTGGTCGAAGTGGCGCATAGATTTCGCCGTCGATGGTTCCCCCTTCCTTGATGGCGAAGATGTCGGCGCGCAAATTGTCCTTGAGGAAATCCTGATGCGCGCGGGTAATCTCCGGTGATTTTTTCAGATGCGAGATGCCGGTGTTTGCGCTGGGGAAAAGGTGGTTATGAATTTGGAGCAGGTTGTTCGTTCCGAGGAAGCGCGCGCCGAAATCATCGGAGGTTTGCGCGGGCATGTGGCAACCATTGCAATTTAGTTCCGCTTTGCGCGGGTAATAAAAGGAGCGCGCATTGTGGCCGGAAACGCCGCTCAACAAGTAGGTGTCGTAACTGTTTTGGCCGCGCAGCCATGCTTTATAATGGTTCAGCTCGTAAGGCAAATTGACCTTGTGGCAGGTGGAGCAAAATTCAGCGGTCTTGTGGTGCGGTTTTAGAAATGTTTTTTTGTGAAACTCCGGTTTCGCTTTCACCAGTTGCTTATTGATGAATTGCAGGAATTTGTTCGTGCTGTAGGCGAAGGGATATTGGATCGGTTCTTCGATGGTGTAATCGGCATTCCCGCGGGGGCTGTTTACGTGAGTGATGGAATGGCACGCAACACAGGTGATGCCGGCCTGTGACGTTGGATCATGAACGTCATCGAACTTCGGATTATCGAAAGCGCCGCTGAAGAATGGCACGACATCATGGCACCCTGCGCACCATCGCGCCGCTTTCATGTTACCGTCGCGTTCAAAAGAGACTTTCCGGGTTTCCCGCACACTAAACAGGTAAGGTTCATTGTTGAATGAGCTAAAGTGGTGAGCGCTATGGAACCAGCCCTGGTAGGCGTCTTTGTGGCAGCTCATGCAGTATTCATCCATCATCATTGCTTTGGCGGGGATGAAATTGCCGGTGGCGGTGCGTGCGAGGGAAGGTTCGAAATATTTGGTGCCTTCCCTTGGGCCGATCACGTTCCACTTGCGAGGGTCCTGTGCATGCAGCAGGACCATCGCGATTACAATTGCGGCGACCGCGCCAGCCCAGCGCAGTCCAATGCGCCATTTGATTCGCGGCCCAGCGAGCCGGTGCAAAATGTAAAGCCAGACGGCGAGCAGTGGCGCGATGACATGCGCCCAGTAAGACAAACTTCGCACATTCGGGTTTTTAATTTCGAAACCTTCCACCCGCATCAAGGCGAGACCTGAAAAAAGCAAAACGAGGCTGACGATAAAGAGAGCGTAACCGACCCGAACGGCGCGGCGATTGGGCCGGTTATAGGAGTTTTTTATATGCCCAATGCCGAAAATAATAAAGGGGATCAGAAGCAAAAGACCCATGATTAAATGGGCCAGGAACATCATTTGGTAGAAGTAATTCTGGTAAAGGTTCTCGGTAACTTTTTCCAGAACTGTAATGCTCAGCAAATAAGCGGAGTTCGCTCCGAGGAGGGCCACCAGGCCAAAAACGATGTAGAGCAATATGCGTAATCGAGGGCCTACTGCTCGAACATATTTGCGCTTTGCAGGCGTGGACGGAGTATGGGCCTGTTCTTCAGCCATGTCAGTCTGCTTGGGTTGGGGCGAAGGTAAATTGGTTCACGATTTATTCCGAAGAGTTCGGGTTAAAACCGAGCGGGGCAGGGGTGAGTTGGTGATTTTCGGGGGTGAAGTGGCAAATTAAATACGGTTTGCAGGTTGGAGCTGCTTTTCACCCGGGTTATTCAGGTCGCGAAATATAAGGGTTGACGCGAGTTTGCGGATTGATACAGTCCCGGCTCAAGCCAGATTAGATTCCGTGCAGGTGTCAGTAAGACAGTTTGTTCGTAAAGGCGACATTCCAAATCGCTGCCAGGTGCAGTTATTCCCCGCGAAATTGATCGGCTTCAGTAAAACCAAGGTAGTATCATGAACCCCACACGTTTATTTGTCGGGAATCTCTCTTACCAAACGGGAGAACAGGATCTGCAGGACTATTTCGGTCAGGCAGGCAACGTCACCTCAGTCAATCTCATGATGGACAAGTTCACGGGAAAATCCCGCGGCTTTGCTTTCATTGAGCTTGCGACGCCTGAGGAGGCGAACAAAGCCGTTGAAATGTTCAATGGCAAGGAACTGCAGGGCCGCGCATTGACGGTCAATATCGCCCGGCCACGTGAAGAACGTCCG
>JBQCGE010000283.1:0-7851 GCA_051955955.1 Verrucomicrobiota bacterium | reverse complement strand
TCCACCCGCTCTACACCCTCGCCCCATTCCGTTTGGTGCGGATCGTAAGCCTTCACCTGCATCCGAAATGCCAGCCCATACCGCGCCACCATTTGCCCAATTCGCCCCAGGCCCACAATCCCAAGCGTTCGCTCCTGCAGTTCCCTTGCAAAAAATAAATTCCGATTCCACTCGCCTCGTGAGACGGATTGATGCGCATCCGGAATATGCCGAAGCAACGCCAGCAAGAGCCCCCACGTATGCTCCGCCGTGGCCGTTACCGTTTTTAGGAACTCCGTTTCACCCTTCAAGCTCAGCACGGTTATTCCGCGCTTTTTGGTTTCGGCCAGGTCGATATGATCCAACCCCGTTGTGGCAGTCGCAATCACCTTGAGATTCGGCGCGCAACTCAGCAGTTCCTCCGTCCACTTGTATTTGAGTCGAATCATCAAGGCATCGGCAGTCCCGAGCGCTTCTCGTATCTCCTCATTCTCGTTGCGAAGAACGGGTTCCCCGACTCCCTTCAAAATCTCAATTGCCGCTGGTGGATAGCGATCGGGCTCCACAATCAAAATTTTCGGCTTCATGATTGCCGCCCCGAAAAAATGAACTCCGCCATTTGAAAGTCGAACGTATCGTCAATGTTGATCGATCTCTCTCTCGGCATAACAAACGGAACTGGCCGCTCATCCCATAGCGAATGAGTCTGGTTAAAATGCTCAACCCGGCAGGCGTAAATCGCGCCGTTCCGATGATAAACGGGGGGCAAATCCTGTCGCCGTTCACCAATCAAATCCGGATAGAGCGGAGCCAGACGCCCATTTACAAGCTTATACATGCGCGCGGGATGCTGATCTTCCATTTGCACCACGCTGATGACCGATTTTACTTCCGGATCTGCAAATGCTTTCAACGCAGCATCCACATCCTCTGCCGTTCGTTGCGGGCAGGTCGGCTGTAATAAGAGCAGAATATCAAAGCCAGTCCCGCGCTCCTTCAAAACATGCTCAATCACCTCCGGCATCGCCGTTTTATCTCCCGCTAAATCCGCCGGACGCATCAAAACATCTGCCCCAAACTGCTTCGCAATCCCGGCAATTTCCGCATCCTCCGTGCTCACGAGGCATGCACTCACTGACTTGCTCTGGCGTGCCGCCTCAATGCTGTAGGCGATCAGCGGTTTGCCCGCCAACAGCTTAATGTTCTTGCGCGGAACTCCTTTCGATCCGCCGCGGGCTGGGATTAACGCCAGGACTTTCATTAACTTAATAGGTCAGCCGTTTTTCAAAGCATGGTTCCAAACGTGAAAGCAAATCCGCAATCCGCTCTCCAGCTTTTCCATCTCCGTAAATTTTGCTCGTCTCCCGCTGGCCCACACGGATGTGCTCCTGCAGCGCGCCTTGAATTTCCTGCCGGTCATAAGCGACATCGATGACGTTTGCTCCGCGCTCGCGTCCTTCCTGGCGTGTGCCCACATTCACCGCTGGCACACCGAGGAAGGAGCATTCGCGAATAGCAACGCTGGAATTCCCGACGATTGCCTTGCTGTTGCAAAGCAGTTTCAGAAAGTCGCTCGCCTCCATGTTCTTGAAGAAATGCCAGTTCTTCGGGTTTTCTTTTTCCCGAAAGGCGCGGATCCCTTTCGATGTTCCATCTGATCCGGCATCCACGTTTGGCCAGAACCAAAGTGTCGGCAGGTTAACTGCCTTCACCCCGTAGAGCGTCTCTTCGATATGCTGGCGCGAGCAGTCATATTCCGTTGTCACCGGATGCTGCAACACCACCACATAGCCCTGCTGAATATCCACCGGAGCGCCCACCCCGCCATACTTTTGAAATGGATTGAAATCGAGGCCGGGCGATTGCTTTACTCGCGCTGCAATATCGATCGAAGGACATCCGGTTACATAAACATGTTCTGGATGTTCACCCATTTTTTTTACGCGTTCAGCCGCAATATCCGTGCAGGTGAAATGATAGTCCGCCAGCTTCGTCACCGAGTGGCGCACTTTTTCATCAATTGATCCCGTCACCTCGCCACCCTGCATGTGCACTAGAGGAATGTTCATGTAGGAAGCCGCCGCCGCCGTCGCAAGCGTCTCGTATCGATCCGCAATGGTCACCACCATGTCGGGCTTCAAATTGTCGAAAACCGTCGCGAGTTCGATCATCCCCAGCCCGGTGCTCTTGGCTGAGGTCACAAGGTTTTCTCCTTCCAAAACCATGTAAACCGTCGCCCGCACATCAAATCCATCCGCGCGAATATATTTCAGCGCATCGCCATATCGATCCAACACCGCTGATGCTGCCACCACCAGTTGAAGCTCAAGATCCGGATGCGAACGGATCGCTTCCAACGCCGTCTTGATTCGCGCGTAACTCGGCCGCGCCGTCACCACTACACAGATTTTTCGTTTCATTCCTGCAAGTCTGCTTGTTGAAGAAATTCGCCTTTTCGAATGAGCCTTCCCGCTTTCCTGCCAAGCACTTTGGCAAAATCGGAAGCAGGAATTCCCACCAGCGGTTTTTTCGATGTCAGATCCTCAACCTGGATCGCGCTTCCCGCCTGCAAATCGCGCGCGGCCGCAAGGCTTTGCCCAAACATCTGCCGCATATTCGTCATTGCAGCCGCCTCGCGTTCCTTATCCACCGGGTTCGTCAGCATTCGTTCGATCGAGCGGATGCCGTTCACCATTTGCTTTAATTCCTGGAAGGTCACCGAAGCAACTGCATCCGGGCCAAACATCGCCCGGTCCCAGGTCACATGCACTTCCACCGCTTTCGCCCCCAACGTCACCGCCGCGACTGACGGCCAGATATTCCCCGAATGATCCGAAAGCCCCGCTGGCGCATCGAACCGCTCTCGCATCTCTGAAATAATATTTAACCCTACCCGTTCGGGCGGGCATGGATACGCGCTCGTGCATTGGAAGAGCAGCAACGGAACTCCTGCATCGCGGATCACCTGAACGCTTTGCGAAAGTTCCTCCCATGAACTCATTCCGCTCGAAAGCAGCACCGGCTGCTTCGTCTTTAATATCGCGTTCAGCAGCAATTCATTCCGCACCTCGCCCGAAGCAATTTTCCATGCCTGCATTCCCAGTCCGCTCAGCAGCTCAATTGCCTGAAGCGAAAACGGCGAACTCAAGAACATCAATCCCCTCGCATCGGCATGCTCCTTCAATCCCCGCCATTGCTCTGGGGTAAATTCCATTCGCTTCCAATAATCGTATCTCGACGCATCCTGTTTGCTGAACGGCACCCGCCATTGTTCCTGGGGCGAACTTTCCGCGGCCGCGATATGCGTCTGGAACTTCACCGCATCCGCGCCCGCTTCCGCAATCGAATCGATGAACGAATGCGCGATGTTCACACTTCCGTCGTGTGCCTGCGCGATTTCCGCAATGATCAACGCGGGGCAACCTTCCCCAACTTCTCTTTGGCCAATGGAAAATTTCTTCATGATTTCAAACCGCCGCGAACGCCTGCTTCTGGGCCATCTCACCAAACACACCCCGTCGCTGAATCAGCTCCTGAAACGTGCCGGACTCAACGATTTTCCCGTTCTTTAAAACGATGATCTGGTCCATTTTGGCCAATGTGGAAAGCCGGTGCGCCACCGCCAAAACCGTTCGATGCTCGGCAATATTGTCGATGGCAGCCTGCACTTCCGCTTCCGCTTGAGCGTCCAGCGCGGCAGTCGCTTCATCCAATGCGAGAATCGGTGCCTGCCGAATAAAAGCGCGCGCAATCGAGATGCGCTGCCGTTGCCCACCCGACAGGGTCAATCCACGGTCACCCACACGGGTATCGTAGCCATCCGGAAGTTTCACGATGAACTCATGTGCGTAAGCCGCGCGAGCAGCTGCTTCAATCTCCGCTCGCGTTGCGCCCGGTTTGCCGCAGGCAATATTCTCCGCCACGGTTTGATCAAAAAGAATAATATCCTGGCTGACCAATGCCATCTGTGAACGAAGCGATTCCATCGACACCTCGCGGATATCGACCCCGTCAAAGGTAATCCGCCCCGCTGTCGGATCGTAAAACCGAAAGAGCAGGTTCACCAGTGTGCTCTTGCCTGAACCGCTCTCTCCCGCAATCCCCAGCTTCAAACCGCGCGGGACCGTCAGGCTGAAGTTCTGCAACACCGGCTCTGCTCCGTAGGAAAAATCGATGTTCTCAAAGCGCACTTCATGTTTGAAAGGCGGCAGCGGTTTTGGATTGACCGGTTCTTTCACACTCGGCTCTTCCTTGATAATTTTTAAGAGACGATCCACCCCTGCGCTGGTTTGCTGGAAAAGCACATGCAGCCCCGCAACTTTTTTGATCGGCGTGTAAACCGATGCCACGGCGCCCACAAAAATCGCGAGGTCCGCCCCGCTCTTGTTCATGTAAAGGATGTAGGCAATCAGCACGCCCAATCCCAGCGCGCCAATTGTTTCGATCAACGGATTAACCATTTCCTTCGCCTGCAACGCCTTCATCCCGTGATGAACGAGTTGCCGCGCATGCTGCGCGAATCGTTGCGTCTGCTGATGCTCCAGGCTGTAGGCTTTGACCACCCGAATGCTGCCGAGGAATTCAATCAGCAGGCTTTGTTGAGACACGGAACTCTTCACATTCCCCTTACTCGCCTTGCGTGCCTTCTTCCCCAGGACAGCCATTGGCACCACGCACAACGGCATGAAAAGCATAAAGAAAATCGTGAGCTGCCAATCAATAAAAAGCATCCCAATGAAAATGCTGATGATCGTAATCGGCTCCTTAACGAGATCCGAAACGCCCAGGTTCAAAGTGCGATGCAAAGCTTGCGTATCGCCATGAACGTGCGTGATCAAATCACCCATTGTTGATCGGGTGTAAAAGTCCATTGATAGCGTGCTCAACTTCGTAAACACATCCTGGCGAAGATCGCTGATGACACGTTCGCTCACCCACCCCATGCAATAGCTGCTCAGGTAACCGATATACCCGCGGAAAGCGAACAACCCAGGCAGAAGCAAGAGGAGCATCACAATTTGCTTCTGGTCAATGGGGCGCCCGCTGCGCGGCAGCCACGGATCAATGACAGGATTCACACGCGCAGCCATCCGATCCTTCATCGCGATCAAATCGGCTTTAAAACCGGTCGTCTCCTTTCGCGGCTCCTGCTCCACGTTCCGCGTCAAAGTGCCGTTCCCCGGGAAAATTCGGTTCAGTAAAAGATTCGAAACGCCAAGGATTGCCCCATTCGAAAGCCCAAAGAGAATGCCAAGCGCAATGCCGCTGGCGAGGCGGCCCCAATACCGGCGCAAATACGGCCAACCAAAGCGAAGGACAGAGGCTATTCGATGCATAGCCTTAGTCGATTCCCGTCCTGGAAGCATCGCGTCCCTGCAATCCCCGCTTCCCGAACAGGCTGATGCTCCTGATGATCATTGCGCGCCTGCGAAAACACGCGCTTTCTAAACTGCCATGTCTCTTTTGTCAAAGTTTCCAGCTCCCGTGGGGGCGCGACTCCCGCCAGGCCCTCGGGCAAACTATGGTCATTAGGGCGATGTTTCCCACCGAGCCTTAAATAACAAAACCGGCGGAAACTGTTCCGCCGGTTTTTGCGTGTTCAATTGATTTACTCCGCCACAGCGCGATAAAACCGGTGTTGTTCACCGGCAGTATCGGTCACCGTTGCCTTCCCATCTCCACCTGCCGTAACAGTCTTCAGGTCCGTCCATGACTCAAGATCCGTCGAATACTGGACCTTGTAGCTCGCGTTTGCCGTTCCCGTGAGTGTGAAGGAGAACGTATCACCCGAAACCGATGGCGCGCTGAAGCTCGCCGGTTCACCGGGGTTGCTCCCAGCGTTTAATTTAAGCGCCAGGATTCCGTTGTTGCTGTCCAGCGCATAAATTCGGTCTCCCACGAATTCAATCGCGCCCGTGCCGTTAATGTTGGAATTATCTGTCGGGAAGAAATCCTGGTCGATCAGCACGGGATTGTTCGTGTCTGAAAGATCGTACAAACGAACATTGTCCGGCGTCTCAAACGATAATCCCGCCAGCATGTTGCTGCTCGCGTTGACCGCAATCGCAGCGACTAACGTGCTGAAGTTTGTATAACTCTGCAGGATTGTTCCCATTCCGCTCGCAATATCGAAGTCGAGATGGCGCAAAACGGCCGCATCCCCCAGCGCTTTGCCCCAGAAGGTATTCCCTTCACCAAACGCAACGCCAAGGCCAAAGTTGCCCGGTGCGGCATCCAGGTAGTCAATTGTTGTCGGGAAGAAGTTGATGCCATCTGCCGTTGTGAAAATCGTAACGGCTGTGCCAAAGCGTGAAGCGGCAATAATCTGGGTGTCGACTCCTGAACCCCGTACCGTGAGGTTATCCCCATAACGTTCCCCGTTCAGCCCACCCGTAAACGCAACCACGGGAAGTGAATTTGTGCCGTCATCATCCCAGCGATAGATCGTGAATGGGAAAGTATCGGAAGCTCCGGTGGTCAGGTTCGCGGCATAAACTACACCATCATCGGCCACGTCCACCATGTTCAGGCGGAATCCGCCCGGATTGCTGCCCGTTACAATGTCGCTCGGAGCGTTCATGGTCCAGAGATCCGCGCCTGTGTCGCCATCCAGCACGTGAATGTCCACGCTGCCCGTCCGGCTGACGACCAGCACATGGTTGCTCACGGAGTTGTAAGCCATTCCGCGTTCCGTATTTCCCGTGGTGATGTAAGGACGGGAACCCGCCTTGACGGTCCAAAGTTCTGTCGCGCGATTGCTCCGCACCGAAGGAACCAGAGTCACTTCAGCCGGTTCACTATTGGTGTTCCCCGCGGAGTTGGAAACCACTAGAGTGTAATTACCCACATCTGCCCCGCTGAAATTCGTAAACGTCAGCGTCTCATTCGTTGCGCCGGAAACATTTGTTCCGTTCAACTGCCATTGATAGGTGAATGGAGGAGTTCCAATCAACGTCGCGCTTAACGATCCAAAGCCACCTTCAAGTATCGCCGCACCGACTGGTTGATTCGCGAAAGAAGGCGGATTCACTGAAGGAACCACTTTATACGCCACCAGGCCATTGTTCGTATCCAGCGCATAAATTACATTACCCACAATTTCAACATCACCGACATAGTTCGCGTTATCTGCCGTTCCATCGAATGCCTTCTGGTCGATTGGCGCCGGCGCATTCCGGTCTGCGATGTTATACAGAACCAAGTTATCAAGTGTTTCCACTGGAGAGCGATTTATCTCCACACCAGCCAGCCAGTTGCTTGCCACATTCACTCCGATGGGAACGACATTGTTCCCAATCGGGATCGTGTTCAGGACAGTCCCTTCTCCCGTCTCTGGATTAAACGAAACTTCACGGGCTGCTGCGCCAGTCAACTTGGTGAAGAAGGTATTGCCAGGCCCGAAATCCACGCTAATTGCACCCGACACCGAAGCGTTTGAAACAATCACCGGAGTGTAAGTGACTCCGTCTGTCGTGGTGATCAGGGCCGCCACGGATCCGTTCCGCGCGCCAAGAAGTATTTGCGTATTATCCGCCGTTCCACGAACCGCCAGTGAATCGCCCCAACGTTGAATGTTCGTCCCGTTCGATGGATCCCCTTCATACACCAGAATGGGTGCATCTGCGGTTTCGCTATCCCAACGATACAGTTTCAGGTTCGGAGCGGTTGTGCTTGTGGAAAGGTTGCCCAGGTAAATAATGCCATCATCCGTCACACCGACCATGTTCATCGCATAGGTTCCACCGCTGATGATACCGTCCCCATTGTTCAATGTGCCCAGTTCAGCGCCGGTTTCCCCATCCAAAATATGAATGAAACCGTCTCCTCGGGCGGAAACCAGCAAATGGCCAGTCGCTTTGTTGTAGGCAATGC
>JBQCGE010000282.1:0-4027 GCA_051955955.1 Verrucomicrobiota bacterium | reverse complement strand
GCCCCTGCCGAAACCGCCATCAGCGCGGGCATTCCAGTGGTGATCATTGATTCTGCTCTCAAATCGGACCGTCCCATCAGCTACATCTCTACCGATAATTTCAAAGGGGGCGAATTAGGCGCAAAGCAGCTGGCGAAAGTTTTGAATGGGCATGGCAAAGCAATCCTGCTGCGTTATCAGGTTGGTTCCGCCAGCACGGAGGAACGCGAAGCGGGCTTTCTAAACGAGATTAAAAACTACCCCGGTATTCAGCTTATTTCCTCCGACCAATATGCTGGCGCAACGCGCGATTCCGCCTATCAAGCAGCGCAAAATCTGCTGAATCGTTACGGCAAGGAAGTAGATGCAATATTCGCTCCATGCGAACCGGTTACGATTGGCGTAATGCTTGCCTTGAAGGACATCGGCAAGGCTGGCGGTGCGATTAAGTTGATTGGATTCGATACCGGCACACAGTCCGTTGAAGGTTTGATTCGCGGAGACGTTCAGGGATTAGTGGTCCAAAATCCAATGAAAATGGGCTACCTGGGCGTGATGACGATCGCGCAGGCACTTAATAAACAAAAAGTTCCCAAGCGGATCGATACCGGTGTGGTAATGATCACTCGCGACAATATGGAGGAACCTGATATCAAGGAATTGCTCTATCCTCCATTTGCGAAGTATTTGAAAGATTCCAAATAGTCAGCTCTCCACTCTCACGCGCATGCAAGCAATCCCTCGCCTGACGATTCGCTCAATGCAGAAAGCGTTCGGAGGCACGCAGGCATTGCGTAATGTTAATCTTGAGGTTGCTCCCGGTGAGGTTCACGCCCTGATCGGGGAAAACGGCGCCGGGAAGAGCACCCTGATGAAGATCCTCAGCGGCGCTTACCAGCCGGACAGCGGTGAAATGCTGCTGAACGGCCAGCCTTACCGCCCAAAGGATCCACTTCATGCCCGGCAACACGGTATTGAAATGATTTATCAGGAGCTCAACCTCGCGCCTGATCTTACGGTCGAGGAAAATATCCTGCTCGGAAGCGAACCTGTAACCTTTGGCTGGATCAAACGCAAGGAACGCCGGCAAATCGCGAAAAAGGTGCTCACGGAATTGCGCCATCCGGACCTTCCCCTGGATGCACCTGTTCATCGCTGTTCCATCGCCGAGCAACAAATGATTGAGATTGCTCGCGCACTCGTCCGCTCTCCCCAGCTTTTGATCATGGATGAACCGACCAGCAGCCTGACGCAGGTCGATATGGAAAATCTTTTCGCCGCGATAGAGAGACTCAAAGCGCGAGGCGTCAGCATCATTTATATCAGCCATTTTCTTGAGGAATGTAAGCGCATCGCTTCACGTTATACCGTGCTGCGCGATGGCGAATCGGTCGGCAGTGGCGAAATGGCGGGGGTCGAACTTTCTGAAATCATTCACCTGATGGTTGGGCGGGAACTCGATGAAATTTATCCGAAAATTCAGCATGACCTCGGGCGCGTTCTTTTGCGTGTCGAACATCTCGCCGGGAAGAGACGGCCTCTCGACGTGAGCTTTGAAATTCGCGCCGGTGAAATTTTTGGGCTCGCCGGTTTGATTGGGGCAGGTCGGACGGAAACGTTGCGAAGTATTATTGGGCTCGATCCAATGACTCACGGATCTGTATCTCTCGGGAATCGCTCCTATGCCCGCACCTCGCCCAAAAAAGCGTTGCGGCACGGTCTGGGCCTGCTCAGCGAAAATCGCAAGGAGGAAGGCTTGATGCTGAACCTCAGTTTGAGCGAAAATCTTGCTCTTCCCGCGCTGTCAAAATACTCGCACTTTGGATTGCTCGATCAATCCACACTCCACGAAAACACCGCCGAGTGGATCGAGCGATTGAACGTTCGGGCCCAGGGACCATCCCAGGCAATTGGTGAGCTTTCCGGCGGTAATCAGCAAAAAATAGCAATCGGAAGACTGCTGCACAAAAACACAGAGATACTTCTTTTGGACGAACCGACTCGCGGCGTTGATGTCGGGAGCAAAGCGCAGATTTACCATTTGATCGGCGAACTCGCCGCGAAAGGCAAAGCAATCATTTTTGTAAGCTCCTATCTTCCAGAACTCCTCGGCGTGTGCGACACCATCGGTGTCATGTGCCGCGGCCGTCTGGTCGAAACGCGTCCGGTATCAAGCTGGAATGGGCACTCCATCATAACGGCGGCCATTGGCCAGAATTGCTAGCCAGGGTTACCGTAATTCCCGCACACGGAAATAATTTTGGTTCAGCATCGTCCCGAAAAACGCTTCGTTTCCATCAATAGCGGTTGTAACAGGGTCCCATATTCCCGATGTTAGATTAGTTGAGGCCACAATCTGATACGGCGGCATTCCGCCGCTCCACTGAAAGAATATTCCTCCAGGCCGGTGTTCATGATGCGTAATAACAATGTCGTCCAGAATTGTGTAATCGATTTGTAAAAGCGCCGGATTCCCACTTTCACGTGACAACAATCGTTTTGCGGATTGGAGGACCGATTCATCCACTGCTTTTCCGAGCCAGCCAAAGTTTCTGTCCGGCTGAGCAATCCATAGTTGAACATCCCGAATTAATCCCAGGGTTGAAGGGATTGTGTATTGCCCCGGAGCAGGCCCCAAATTGCCATGCCCACTCGGGAATGGCTCATAATCACTCCCCTGCCCGGCTCCAGGCGCCGTCCACGAAGTTGGAATTGCCCGCTGGTTCCACGTCGCTTCGCCTGCTGTCCCAGGCGAGCCTGTGTTGCCAGGTTTTGTTCCCTCACCCCAGTTCACATTCATCAGGTAAAACTCATAATCCACTGCGGTCGTATCCGGTCGATTTAAGCTGGGCAAATTGAAGTGGATCGTGACATTAGTAATGACGGAATGGGCTGGAAGGACAACTTGCGTCAGATCAAATTTACTCAAAGCCCGCGCGCGCGTATCTTTTGCCGTTGCTCCCATGGAGAAATAGGATTCGCCGCCCATGTTAAAAGTGGGGTTCAGCTCATGCAGAGTAGTATCCGCGCTTGCTGTAACGGATATCGATTCGCCACGGGTACATAAAACCACGAATGGGTAATAAACCATTAGAAACCAGGCTTTCATATGTTTTCCATCGAATTTGAGGTGATTCCGTTTTTCGAATCGTATTGATCCTGGCGTTTTTCTAACAGCACTTTCCATCTCTATACGATGCCCGCCCATTCTTTTCGGTTCCCAACTTCCAAAGGAATATCTTTAATCCACCAAACCTTTAGGCTAGAATTACTCCCATGCAACCCGCGGATTATCACATGCATACCCCCCTCTGCCGTCATGCCGTTGGCGAACCGGTGGAATATGCCGCCCATGCGATTAAAATGGGTTTAAGCGAAATCGGCATGTCCGACCACAGCCCCATGGAAAAGGACGACTTTGACGAGTGGCGGATGCGCTTCGATCAACTCGATGAATACGTCGAGAAAGTTCGTAAAGCCCAACGGGACTATCCGAATTTGCGAATCAAACTATCACTCGAAGTTGACTACATCCCGGGTTACGAAAGCTGGATTCGAGAGCTCGCCGCGCGGCATCCATGGGATTATTTCATCGGCTCGGTTCATTACGTCTCGGAGACATGGGACCTGGACAACCCACAAAAGCTGTCGGAATGGAAGCGGCGCGATCCTTTTGAAGTTTGGAGCGCCTATTTCGACCGCCTGACTATGGCCGCTGAATCCCAGCTTTTCGATATTATCGGGCACGCGGACCTCTGTAAAAAGTTCTGCTTTTATCCCAAGGAGGATTGCACACAACTCTTTCGTCGTTTCCTCCAGGCCGCAGCGACCAATGACGTCGCAATCGAAATCAACACAGCCGGCTTACGCAAGGACTGCAAGGAGATGTATCCCAGCCCGCAAATCATGCGCATGGCTGGCGAATATAAGGTGCCGCTCACCTTCGGCTCTGACGCCCATGCACCAGGCGAAGTCGGAATGAACTTCGCCGAAGCCATCCAACTGGCCCGCGCCTCCGGCTACACTCACTGGCGCCGGTTCACCCAGC
>JBQCGE010000281.1:0-3975 GCA_051955955.1 Verrucomicrobiota bacterium | reverse complement strand
TTATCGGTTTCGAGGCGCTGCGTGATCTGAGCCGCGCGGTTGGTGCTGTCCACACGCACAACAACGCTTGAATAAAAATCGCGGTCAAAAATGGAGCGAGCATCATCCGCATCCATCCACACTTCGGAATCAAAGGCGGAGCGATTTCCGGTGAACCAGCCGACCACTTTGAGATCATTGCCTGCGGTGCGGAAGGAATCGCCAATGTTCATGTTCGCGAAACGTTTGGCCAGATTCTCGGCAACGATTACTTCGCGGCGTCCGGGTGTAAACCATCTGCCCTGGGTGAGTTGAACCTGGGGACGGAGGGGGCGGGCCATGGGGCTCACGCCGCGAACAAGGACGTTGGCTTCACCATCCAAATCTTTGCGAGGCAGATTGATTAAAATGAGGACATCGGCGGTGGCGAGCGGTTTGCCATTCTCCTGCGCGACGCCCGGGAGATACTGGATGAGGCGGTATTGCTCAAGCGTGATCTGGCTGCTGGATTCGGCGGTGGAACCTTTGCGCACGATCATGAGGTTGCGGGGGTCGCCGGTATTCGCACTGTTCTTTTCCAACCCAACCGCCAGAGCGTTCACCATGACATACACGGCAACGACGAGTGCAATGCCCAGAATGGTGGAGAGGGTGGCCCGCCAACGGACGAGGACGTTGCTGATATTATATTTGATCGGCAGAGCCATGGTTAATCGAGAGTTTTCAATCCCTGGACGACGCTCATTCGCGCGACGGAAATAGCGGGGGCAAGCGCGGCAATGATACCGAGGGAAGCGGCGACCAGGGCTGCCTGGCCCATGATTCGCGGAGTGACTTCGAAGACGAGGAAAATATTATTTGTCATTCTCGGCACATCGACCGAGCTGAACAGGAGGTAGGCTCCGCCGATCCCGAGCAAGGCGCCAAGCGCGGCAAGACCGAAACTCTCAGCGAGGATAAAGGCGAACAATTCACGGCGGCGATAGCCGAGCGCTTTCAATACCGCGAGTTCGCGAAAGCGTTCCCGAATGGCCATGCTCATGGTGCTGGTGCTGACGAGCAGGAGGGTAAAAACGACCACGGAACAAATGCGGTGAACCAACAATTTAATATTTCCCCACATGGAAACGAAGCTGAGTTGAAAGGCGCGTTCCGTTTCCGCACGGACTTCCGCGGAGGTGTTCTCGAAAGCTTTGTTTATGGCGGTGACGATGCGCGGGACATCTTCTGTAGAATGTGCCTTGATCCACCATGTGCCGACCTGCCCTCCCCCGCCCGCGAGTTCATCGAGATATTTATGGCTAAAGAACAAATTACGGTCGTCGAGCGTGCCTTTGTAAATCGCAGCGAGACGCAGATCGAGGTCGTAAGGCCAGAAAGTACCCTGGAGCTGGATTTTATCGCCAATTTTCAAATTATACTTTTCGGCGGTTTTGATGCCGATGATGCAGGCGCGGCGGTCTTTTTGGAAATCGGCGAGCTGTTCGGGCGGAATTTTCGCCTCAACGAGGAGATTGGTGATCACCATGGGATCCATGGCGAATTGGGCGAAAGTCATGGCCTCTTCACCACGGAACTTACCGCCAAACCAGGTAAAGGGGGTGATTGCTTCGATGCCTGGAATCTTCTCGATCACGCTTTTCTGGCGGGCCGGGAGCAGGTTCCCGAGAGAAATTTTATTGCGGACGATGATTCGGGAAGCGGCACCAACATCCTCGACTGGAATGGTGATTTCGCGGAGGGCAACGAGGAGAAGGACGAAAAGGAAAAGGCTTACAGCGACGCTGAGGATGGAGAGGAGGGCGCGCCGTTTATTGCGAAAAGCGTTCTTCGCGATGAAGCCGGTGAAAGTCATGCGCGTCTAAGGAACCAGTTCGCCCTTTTCGAGGTGAATTGTACGGGTACCGAACGCTGCGGCCTTTGGGTCGTGTGTCACCATGATGACTGTTTTACCGGCATCACTCGATAGCGCGCGAAGAATCTGGAGAACATCAGAGGCGGATTGAGAATCCAGATTGCCAGTCGGTTCATCGGCCACAATGAGGCGGGGATCGGTAACGAGCGCGCGGGCGATGGCGACGCGTTGCTCCTGGCCGCCGGAAAGCTGCTTGGGCAGGTGTTTTTTGCGTTCGAGCAGGCCAACGAGTCCGAGTGCGGTATCCACCCGTTTGCGGCGTTCGGAAGCCTTTAAACGAGTAAGGAGGAGCGGGAGTTCGACGTTTTCGAACGCACTTAGAACAGGAATGAGGTTGAACGTCTGAAAAATGAAGCCGACATTCTGGTTCCGCCAATCCGCGAGCTGGGATTCACTCAGTTTTGCGACGTCAATTCCCTGGACCACGCATTGTCCGCTAGTGGGACGATCAATGCCGGCGATAATATGGAGCAAGGTGGATTTACCGGAGCCGGAAGGCCCCATGAGGGTGAGAAATTCACCCTTTTCAATGTCGAGAGAAATCCGATCGAGGGCAGTGACATTGATCTCGCCCTGCTTGTATATTTTCGAAAGCGCCCGGATCGTGACAATCTTCTCGGCGGAACGCGCGCCATGAACGGGTTCCGCGGGATTAATGACAGACTCCAGCATCAGGGAGGAACCATAATTTGCGGAGAATGGATTGCAAGCAGAAGAACAAAACGGAATTAGAAGAATTAGTGATTTAGAGGAGATGCATGCAGGAATAATCGAGGGGAATGCGCAACGCCGCGAAGACGCCGATTGAGGCGGATTCAAATGGAGATTGCATCGGAATATTGGGTTTGAACTTTACAGTTTGACCTCGCCGCATAAAGTCGCTGCATGGCTTCAAAGTTTGACGAATCTGAGTTCATTGATACGGACTATGAAAGCTCGAGGGAGACGCTCGGGCTGGGAAGTCTCTCAACCGCGACAGCCATGAACAACAGCCCGAACGCAAACCCCGGAAGCCGTCCACCTTCGCGTGAGGAGATCGAAGCGCGAGTAACCGATGCGCATTCGAAACTGGCGGAACTGAAACGCGCACAGGAGCAACTGGAACGGGAGCGGGCCGCATTGGAAGAAGCGCGCCGGAGGCGAATCGAGTTCCAGAACGGGCGGGGCGAGATGCTGAACCACCTGTTACGCGGTGTTGAGCTGCTGAAAGAAGCGGAGTTCAGCGCGCGGCGGGATGCGGAACAGATGAACAAGACGCTGGTGGATATGCAGGAGGCGTTGGGCAAAGTGGACGCTTTAAAGGAAGAAGAGTGGACCAGTGAAAATTGGAACGCGGAATTGACCCGCGCCCTGACCACACTGGAAAACGCGCGGATGGAATGGAATTCGGCGCGTTTGAAATGGCCGATCCTGGATGGTGCGCTGAAGCCGGTGGAAGAAGCGAAAGCGGAGGAGAAAACCGGCCTTGCTGGATTGCTGGAAGGCAAAAGCTTTTGGGAAATTTGCAGGATTGGGCTGGTTTTGAGCTGGCCTGTTGCTGCGGCGTTATTGCTCGGCATGCTTGGGATCATGATTGTCCTCCTGGCGCGTTAACCGCCACTACATGCGATGGGTTTGTTCCGGAAGAAATCCGACCCGATCTCGGCCCGTTCGAAAGAATTAAATGAGCAGATTGATGCTCTGGAGGCGCAGATCAAGCAGCTCAACCAGAAGATTGA
This sequence comes from Verrucomicrobiota bacterium, assembly GCA_051955955.1. Lineage (GTDB taxonomy): Bacteria > Verrucomicrobiota > Verrucomicrobiia > Limisphaerales > SXQI01 > DASVNK01. The sequence goes on along the minus strand of JBQCGE010000281.1, from coordinate 363 downwards.
GCATGGAAAATCCTACCCACGCGTCCGCTCCACTGCAGTTCCGCATGGTCCAACGGTAAATCTCGGTTCGGCCCCCGCGCCGAAGGATCCCGTATTTGAGCAGATTGAGTTTCGGAAACCCCAGGAAACGAGCGAACCTGATTCGACAGCGGAGCATTACAACGAACTGGGGGTGCGGAAATATGATCTCGCGCGAAGTTTGCGGAGATTAACACGTCATTTTCGCGGGCCAGCAGCCAGCAATCCAAAACTGGTCAGTTACCTCGCGGCGGGGAGCATCCGAGGCTTAAGGCCTTTGAGATACGAAAAGAGAATCGCGCGGACCCGGTTTATATTTCTATCGATTTTTTTTGTGCTGATTCT
>JBQCGE010000280.1:0-2809 GCA_051955955.1 Verrucomicrobiota bacterium | reverse complement strand
TTTTCGAAATTAAGCTGTGGCTTCTTCAGATTCGAGGAAGCCCTGCAAATGCCGGATCCGTGTTGGATGGCGCAGTTTGCGAAGTCCTTTCGCTTCGATCTGGCGAATTCGTTCGCGGGTGACCTTAAATTGTTTCCCAATTTCTTCGAGCGTCCGCGCGTAGCCATCAACCAGCCCAAAACGGAGTTCGAGGATTTTGCGCTCGCGCTCGGTCAGGCTGCAAAGGACATCCTGCAACTTGCTTTTGAGCAAGCTGTAGCTCGTCATGTCCATTGGGTTCTCGGCCTTCTTGTCCTCAATGAAATCGCCGAAGTTCGCTTCGTCACTGTCGCCAACCGGGGATTGCAACGAAATCGGTTGCTGCGCCATTTTCAAGATGGAGCGGACGCGGTCCACGGGCATCTCCATTTCGTCCGCGATTTCCTCCGGGGTTGGTTCACGCCCATAATCCTGGACCAACTGCTTTTGCACGCGCATCAGCTTGTTGATGACTTCGATCATGTGCACCGGAATACGAATAGTGCGGGCCTGATCTGCAACGGATCGTGTGATGGCCTGGCGAATCCACCATGTGGCGTAGGTCGAAAACTTGAAACCGCGTCGGTATTCAAACTTCTCGACGCCTTTCATCAATCCCATGTTCCCTTCCTGAATCAAGTCGAGGAATGAGAGGCCGCGGTTGGTATATTTTTTCGCAATTGAAATCACGAGGCGCAAATTCGCTTCCACCATTTCGGTCTTGGCCTTGTGGGCCTTGTCCGCGAAGTGCTTCAATTGCTTGTAAGCCTGCAAAAAGTTTTCGCACGGCATGCGGACAAATTCTTCGAGCGCTTTGATCTTCTTCTGCTCGCCCTGGATCAGCATCGTCCGTTGCGGGGATGCTTTTTCCTTTTCGAAATCGTGAATGGTCTTGAGGCTCGCCTGGATTTTGTCGTGGATGTTGTCTGCGACCAGTGCCATTTCCTCGAGGACTTTTTGCTTGTAGAAAAACTTTGCGAAGGTGCGCTGCAACTTCTGGTCTGCCTTTAGAAATTCGTTGTTCTTCTTGGTCTTGTCCGAGTTGGAACCCGCTGCCTGCCATGCGGCATAGCAGTCATCGACATCCTGGTCGAGTTTGCGGACATTCTTCACCAAGCGGCGCAGCTCCTTCAGATGCACGTCGCGGCTGTCCACTTTCTTGTCCACGATCACGCGGTCGAAGCGTTCTTTGGGCGGTTCTGAAATCAGCTTTTCTGCGAGTGCGATGTGTTCCTTGCCGGTAAACCCGAAGCTATAAATAATCGCTTTGACCTGGTTTTCGGCTTCCTCAATGCGTTTGCAAATTTCCACTTCCTGCTCGCGAGTGAGCAGGGGCACCTGGCCCATTTGCTTTAGGTACATCCGGACGGGATCATCGAGGATGTCCAGACGCATCTTCGGGTCGTCCTTGTTTTCCTCTTCTTCGACTTCCGGTTGCTTGACCACGTCCACTTCGGCCTGATCAACGATCTCGACATCAAGGTTGTGGAGTTGCGTGTAAATTTCGTCGAGGTCGTCGGGGTTAACGATGTTGTCCGGCAATGCATCGTTAATATCATTGTAGGTGAGATACCCCTGTTCCTTGGAAAGACGGACGAGTTCCTTGACCTTCTCGTTAATGTCGAAAGCACCTTCTGGCTTGGTTCCATCGGCTTTCAAAGCGCCGTTACTCCCGGGCGTGCCGAGGGCTGCTGCAAGTCCATTACTTCCCGCACGCGTGTCATTCACGGATGGGAGGATGGATGAGGTGAGCGTCTTAAGCGCTGCGGTGATATCAACTTTCCCTCTGGAGCCGTTGGCCCGCTCTGATTTCTCCGGTTTAACTGGATCGCCTTTCTTATCTCGCGCGGGTTTTGCCGAGCGGTTGGATTGAGCTTTGGGTTGTTTAGTTTTTCGAATGGGTTTCGAATTGCCGTTTCGGGCAGATGATTTGGATTTGACCGAAGATTTAACCATAGTCGCGTTCTGGTCTAATTATCGATGGGGTGAGAGCGATGATTGTCGCGCTCGAATTGAGATTGAAGCCGGGAAAACACTTGGGGCAGAGGTAAACCCATGGCTTGTTGAACTTTTAAATTAAACGGTATGTGAACCCCTGCAATCATCCATCCCGCTATCGAGAGAGGCCGATCGTTGCTTGATTAAATTTCTGTCCCGACAATGAGATGACGGGCTTGCATTTTGCGGGACTTGGGTTGTGCCAAGCATAACAAGGATTTTAATGGTCAAAGATGTGATTTGCAAATAAAAGCGCAATGTTTTTTTCATTCCGCAGCGTGGTTGCAAGCTTGAGGCATGCCGCTTCCCTGTCGTTGCGGATTAAAAGATATTCACCTGCCAATGCGGGTGGATTCCAGGTTTTGTCATCCAACACATGGAACCTGCCTAATTCCTGAAGGCTCTCTATTGAAGGTTGCACCAGGATCAAATCTCCTTTTTCCGACAGCACCAGAATATGGCTGCCGACGAGCAAGGCCTGTCCATGTCCATAACGCCCATCTTTCCACTGCCGCTGTCCTGTTTTGAGATCGACACAGGTGAAGATTCCATCATCCAAGCCAAAGACAAAATCGCCGTGTTGAAGGATCGGACCGAATTTGGATTTGAGCGCCATGCTTTTCCAGACGCGGTTTACGTTCCACTTGGAATTGGCATCCTGTGAAACCTCCAAAAGCTCAGCCCCGGTGCCGTAACCGCTGGAGGCGAGGAGGCGATTGGTCCCGACCACGATGGGTAAACTGATGTGCGGATGCCCACCGCGCCAGGGATACTCCCACAGGAGTGCGCCGTT
>JBQCGE010000279.1:0-3548 GCA_051955955.1 Verrucomicrobiota bacterium | reverse complement strand
AGCGGGACGCCCTCGTTGAGGAGCGCTTCAGATTCCTCGGTCGCATAAGTCAGCCATTTGGGGCGCATGTCATCGACATGAGCGGTTTCGGTGATGAGCAGGTCGCCACCGTAACGCTGGTGGACGCGTCGGATCAGGTCGCGGAGCGGAACACGACGGGGATCATCGTCCGGAAGCGGTTGTTCATCGCGGGTGAGTTCCCATTGGTTGGTCCAATAGTAGTTGATACCGATGATATCGAGGTGAGCACGGCTGCCGCCGAGATCGGGCATGACTTTGCCGGCGAGCATGTCCCAGGCTTCAAAGACTGCTTTGTCATTAAACCAGTCGCAGTCCGGTTGCATTTCGGGTTTTTCAAGAGGGGGAACCACATGACAGAGCGGATCGACATTTACGATTCGAGCATTGGGCACGGCAGCCCGGATGGCGTTGATGCCCTGAATTGCGGCACGGATCAAGGCGCGCTTGAGTTCCACGCCTTTGCCGATGCAATGCGGAGCGAAGCGGCCGACGTGCCCACCGGCCCAGGCGAAGAAGGATGGTTCGTTTAAGGGGGTGAAGTAACAGGGAGTATCCTGTTGAGAGCAGATGAATTTAGCGGCGGCATGGCAATAATCCGCAAAGCGTTTGGGGAATTCATCGGAGAAAAGGTCGAGGTCATCCGGGAATCCGTAATGGAACAAATCCCAAATCACTTCGATGCCGTGCCGCCTGCTGGCTTCCAGAAAGGGAATGACACTGGAGAAATCGTAACGACGATTAGCATCGACCAACGGCCAGCGAATCGCTTCGCGTGAGGCGTATATCCCGACATCTTTTAAGCGTTTGTAATCCTCATCGGCATGTTTGTCATGGTGCGTGGCGGCAACCTGATCAATCCATTCGCCGCGAGCGTTGTAACCCGTGGCGCATTCAAATCCCGCGAAAAAGAAACTTTTAAACATGATGTTTATACGTGTGTTAGGAATGCGTGACTGGTTTGTTCGTGTTTTGTTGGAGCGCTTACTGGTTCGGGGCGCCACCCGGCGCCTGAGGCAAGCTGCTGAAATTGTTCGACCAAGGGAGTAGATATGCGGGCGAAATCACCGGTATCCGCGATGTCCCAAAGGCCCATTTGTTTGAGATAATATTCGGGCGGATGATTGCCCTGGCGATAAGCCCAGGTGACCAGGGCGAAGAGCGGCCACCATGTATAACCGACAAGAGGAACTCCTGCGCGGCGGGTGCGTTGCAGCGAGTCAACCGAATCAGTGAGCCAGCGGCTGCGCTTTTTCATGCTGCCGAGGGAGGCGGTTTCGGAGATGAAGATGGGGCATTGGTATCGGGCATGATACATCGTGGCGAGACGTTCGACGATGTGTGCATCGGCATAAGGCATGCGAATCCGCAGGTTTGGGGAGCGACTGAGCACCTTCTGAGAGAAGAGCGGGTATAGATTGATGCCTACGAGGTCGAGCGAAACGGTGTTGCTTTGAAACCATTCGATGAGATCGAGTGAGAAGCCATTTTGCTGGAGCCATTGATAGAGGGAATGGCCCGGGCGAACTTTGCCGCTAATGAGATCGAGCGCGAGGAATACGATTTCCTGTCGGCGGTTCACTTCCGGTGCGAGTGACGGGTCGGGACTTTCGTAGAGGTCGGTGGCATCGACGTGCACCGGGATAATTTCGGGATCAACTTCAGCGAGGCGGTGAACCGTTTGGACAATTCCGCGGCAAACGCCATTCATTACTTTCAGGAATCCACGCCAGCCTTTCAGATAAGGGGGCCACCAGCCGAGCTTGCCGCAATACCACGCCGTGATGCGAGGTTCGTTGAGCGGGGTGTAAAGGTGAATCGCGCCTTTGAACCGTTCCGCGACGCGGCCCGCGTACTCGGCCATATAATGAGGAAAATCGGAATTTAAGTAGGCGTTTTCGATCCATGCAGGCAGGCCGTAGTGAACCAGGTCGACAATGGGTTCAATGCCGAGTTCGAGCATTCGGCCCAGGGTTTTATCGGCGAAATCCCAGTGCCATTCGTTTTGAGCCGGGTTGATTTTATGCCAAGGGATTCCATAGCGCGCGTGAGAAACGCCGAGCTCCTTCATGAGGTCAATATCTTCCCTCCAGCGTTCGTAATGCTGGGTGAGCTCGTATTCATCGAGGGTTCGGCCGGTTTCGGGCCATGGGGCAGTGATGAACGTATCTTCAATCCCGGTCGCCCAGAAAAAGAAATCCGGTTCGCGCAAAAAATGAATGTTGCTCCTGGATAACTTCATCTGTGTTTGGGTTCCGTCCTAAAAACCCGGTTTTTTATTGTCCCACGATCTGCCACAAAACAATGAAAGGGAGCATCAATGTGCATTCAATAAGGGTGTGCTCCCCTTTTCGTTCAAGGTTTGCGCCAAAGGAAGGTCAGGGAAATTCGGAGGCGCAGGAGCGAGTTGGCCCATTTGCCGAAATTTCGGCGAGGCACGTAAACTGAATTGATGAAGGAGAGTGAGGGAACGGGGAGAGATCGGGAACGTTTGAACCGCCAGCGGTTGGGGATTTTGGCGAAGCTGGAGCATTGGCTGGAGTTGCCGATGGTGGTGCTTGGGGCGATTTGGCTGGTGCTGCTTGTGATTGACCTGACCACGCGCTGGGGAGCGAAGCTGCAGCCGATCAGCGATGTGATTTGGGGTATTTTCGTGATCGACTTTGCGGTGAAATTCATATTGGCGCCGAAGAAGGGGCTATATCTCAAAAAGAATTGGCTGACGCTGATCGCGCTTGCCTTGCCTGCATTAAGGGTGTTTCGGATTGTGCGCGCGTTTCGTTTTCTACGGATTGTCCGGACGGGCCGAGGGTTGCGATTGCTGCGAGTCGTGACGTCGCTGAATCGCGGGATGAATGCCTTCGGGCACATCATGCGAAAACGCGGTTTGCCTTACATCATAGCTTTGACGGTCATTGTGACATTTGCGGGAGCGGCAGGGATGTATGCTTTTGAGCGGGATCGAGGTTTGGAGACCTATGGGAAGGCGGTGTGGTGGACGGCAATGATCATGACGACGATGGGTTCGGAATACTGGCCGAAAACGATTGAGGGACAAACGCTTTGTGTTTTGCTGGCGCTATACGCATTCAGTGTGTTTGGATATGTAACCGCCGCGCTCGCCAGCTTTTTTGTAGATCGCGACGCGAAGGATTTAAACGCGAAACGTGAAAACAAGCCGACCCTTGGAGATCTGCTGGCGGAGATTGAGGCGCTCAAAACGGAAGTGCGATTGGCGACAGCGGGATTGAAACGAGAACAATGAAAACACGTATCCTCATGAGAATTCTGAAACCATTCACGAAATTGCTGCTGGTTGTGATTTGTGGGTTGGTTCCGCAAATCCTGGATGGGGCGATTATTTTCCAGGACGACTTCGAAGGGACCGACTTGAAGCAATGGGATGAGAAAGTGGGGACGGCGAAACTGGTTTCTGATGCGCCTTATTCAGGCAGGCAGTGCCTTGAGATCAGTAAAACGCTGGGGAGCAATACCGGGGGAGATTTGAAGAAGTGGTTCATGCCAGGGTA
>JBQCGE010000278.1:0-6775 GCA_051955955.1 Verrucomicrobiota bacterium | reverse complement strand
CGATTCGGACGATGGTCGAGCCTTCCTCGATTGCCGCTTCGAAATCACCGCTCATCCCCATGCTCAAATGGGCTAGTGGCGCGCCAAGCAGGTCGGAACAACGTTCCTTGAGTTCAGCGAGTTTCTTAAAGTATGGCCGTGCTTTCTCGGGGTCGGGCGAGTAAGGAGCAATGGTCATCAGGCCGTGGATTTCCAGCCGGGAAAACTGATTAATCTCCAGAAATTGGGTAAGCAATTCATCAGGAGAAAATCCGTATTTGGTCGATTCTCCCGCGACATTTACCTCGAGCAAAATTGCCATCCGCTTGCTGAGCTTCTCGGCCCAGTCATTTAATTCACGCGCAATCCGGATCGAATCAACGCTTTGAATCATCTGAAATAGTTGCAGCGCATCGCGGCATTTGTTTGATTGAAGGTGTCCGACCATATGCCACTTCAATCGCGAGGGGCACCGCGAAATTTTCAGCCTGGCCTCCTGCACCTTGCTCTCGCCGAACACGGTGCAGCCGGATTCGGCGGCTTCAATGATCACCTCAGCCGGTTGGCCCTTGCTGATCGGCAGCAGCAAAACAGAGGATGGATCCCGCCCGGCGCGTTCGCACGCCGAATGAATACGTTCCTGAATTTTGTGCAGGTTTTCCTCGAAACTCATTGTCATTAATACCTAAGGAAACTCCGCCTCAAACTCAAGTTCGCGAAAATCCTCACTTCCGATTGCCGAAATGAGGAATCCGGGGAAAATTCCATGCTAGTGCCAGCTCGACAGACACGCGCCAGGAAAACGATTTCAAAAAGGCCGATCACGCCAGGAACCTGGCCCCTGCTGGTGATCGATTCCACTCCAATCCGCAACGCCGCTCGTAAACAGTACGAGTCGGTTATCCGGGAAGTGGACCAGGCAAAAGCCATTCGCCATCGTTTTCACAACCAGGATCGCCCGCAATACCAGAAATGGCTCAGCAGCAGGTTTGGAGGAATTCTCACCGAGTTGCGTGAATTGGGCGCGAAATGCATGGAGCTTCAAGAACTGGTCGATGATGTCGAGGGAGAGTTCTTCTTTGGTGATTACGATACGTTGTTGGAAGCCTACGAAGCGGTAATGAAACGGCGAAATCGCTCTCCAGACGAAATCCAGGAGGATGAGGAGGACGAGCACGATGATGAATGGAAGGAGTTGTTTGGCGACATGGAAGGAGAAATGGAGGAGGATCTCAAAAACTTCTTCAATTCAGCTTTCGGGCCGGAAACGGATGAAGATTCAGGCCGCTCCGGAAAAAAACGGCGTTCAAGGACTGCCAGAGCCCGGGAACAAACAAACGAGAATTCCCGTCTAAAGTCATTGTATCGCGAACTGGCCCGGCGCTTGCATCCGGACCAGGCGGACAATCCCACCAGCCAGCACCTGGAATGGTGGCTTGAGACGCAGCAGGCTTACGAAGCAGGCAACGTTGAACGCCTTGAAATTATTTTGACCCTGACGGAACTGGAGCAACCAGGGGCAAAGCAATCTTCCGTTTCCGTTCTGCAAAAGGTCACCGCCCATATCAGGAAATCACTCCTCTTGCTCAAAACGGAGCTGAGGCAATTCCGAAAAGATCCGGCGTGGAATTTTAGCACTCTTCGAACTTTGGATGCGCTGGAGAAAAAAACAGAAGCCGAATTACGCAAAGCAAAAGCCGAAGCGATCCGCGGAATTGCCGAGTATCAGGAGAAAGTTCAATCCTGGGAGCGACTCCTTGAGCGGGAGCAAAAATTCCGATCAACACGGCGCAAGCGAAGGTCGTCTTAGCGGAGGGAAAGCGCTTTTGGAGTCCCACTTTTTTTCGAAGATTTCTGCGCCACTTCCAGTGAATTAAGAATGATTGATGGCGTGAGAATTTCCGGGAGCATGATGGGCGCTGCGTTTGGGTCCGCCGGATAAAGCAAGGCCATCGGCACCCCCGCACGGTTGAATTTTTTCAATTCCTGCGCAATTACTGGGCTGCGACTTGTAAAATCGGCCACGAGCATCAGCGTGTTCATTTCCTTCAATTTCTTCATTACCGCTTCGCTCTCGATGCTCTCCTTGTTCCATTGACAGGTCAGGCACCAGACGGCCGTGAAATCGACGAAAACAGGCCGTCCACTTTCGCGCGCTTCAGCGATGCGTTCGGGAGACCATTTTTCCCATTGAATGCCATTTTCTTTCGCATTTTCAGGCAGGCTCTGTTCCGCAATCGCCACCGGATTACGCCAATGCAGTTTCGCTTCCAAAATCCAAAAGTAATCCACCGCCAGCAGCGCCAGGACGATCATCACTGCCAACCCTTTTCGGCCCGCCCCTGCTTGAATGAATTGTCCCCAAACCCAGGCGGCCAATGCCATGATCACCAGAAATAATCCCAGCCAAAGAACGGAACTTTGCCCAAAATGGTAGCTCGCGATATAGACAAGCCACACTGTCGTGGCCAGCATCGGGAAGCCCATCACGACTTTGAATTTGTGCATCCATGGGCCCGGCTTGGGCAATAGCCGCATTGCAGCTGGATTCCAGGATAGGATCACATAAGGAAGCGCCAGCCCAACAGCAATGGAGACAAAGGTCAGCACGATCACATAGGCCGGTTGGGTGATCGCGGAACCAACTGCGAAGGCCAGTGCCGGTGCGGTGCACGGCGTCGCCAGCATGGTCGCCAGAATGCCGTTGTAAAACGCTCCAGCCCGCCCCTCACGCGACGCGAGGTTCGACGCTTTATCCATCGCCGCGCCCGGCAGAATGATCTCAAAAACTCCGAACAGGTTCAGCGTCACCAGCCCAATCACAATCGTCATTACCATGACGAAAACGGGATTTTGCATCTGCATGCCCCATGAAACATCGCCTCCCTTGCTCTTGACCCCAATGATCACGCCCGCGAGTACTAGGAACGAAGCAATCACACCCAGGGCGTAAATAATTCCAAGCTCTCGAACCCGTCGGGGATGCTCACGGGATTGATACACAAACCCTAAGATTTTAAGTGCAATCACTGGAAGCACACACGGCATTATGTTCAGGATTAAGCCGCCGACAAAAGCGAGCCCAAGAAGCACCCAAAGTGAAGTCGAACCGCCTGATACCTGCACGACCGCATTCCCTTTCCCAGCATTTACCACGGCAGTGTTGGCGGCAGTTGCCCCAATCCCAACCGACCCGCCCACGGGATGCAAATTCACGATTTCAGCCCGGCGTTCATTGTTTCCTGACTTTGCGATCAGGAGTCCAGAGATGTTCGTCGGCCATTCTTTCCCGCTCAACTCGACGACTTTCCGCAGCTCAACTTTTTCTGGCGTGTTGGCGATGACTTCGGTTTTCGCCTGGACGGCGTAATCATCGGACTCGTATGGAAAAAAATCGGGCTCAGAAATTGTGCCGGCGGGATTCCACGTGATAGTCAACCCTCGAGATTTTCCATTGCTGGAGCTTTCCCAACGCGCATTTACGGCCAGGTTGGTGGCTGGCTTTGGAATTTTTGTCCGCCATTCCTCAATAATATTCGCGGACGGTGATGGGACAGCTTCACTCCCGATCACCAGTTGAGCGGAAATTTTTCCCGACTGTGGGACGCAGGTAGTGTCACTGCATTCCAGCCAGCTCGCCTCGCCCTTGAATGTTACCGGTCCCGGTTGCGCATTTGCGGGAACCTTGATTTCAAACGGCAGAAGGACGGTGCCGTCGTAAACGTAAGCAAAGAGTTTGCTTAAAGTCAGCTTTTCCGGCACTGGCCATTGGAAGGGAGTCGTTGAATACCCCTCTGGCAATTGCCATTCCACCGTGGTGCTGCTCCCCGCGTCTCCCGGATTGCGCCAATAGGTATGCCAGCCCGGCTCCATTTTTAATTCCAACGCGGCTGTGACAGTTTCGCCCGGTTTGGCTGCACTCTGGCCGAGGAGAAGCCTGGCTTCGGTTTTTGCTCCTCCTGAAAATAATTGTGCTCCGAGCTGGGGGATGCCCAGGCTCAAGCAGATGATTAAAAGCAGCAAGCGAGCCATAATGCACTACATTACCTGAAGGCGCGCCTTCTATCAAAATGCAAATCCTGATCTTCCGGACTATTTTCGCAATTTCATTTCCTTCGGCTTGCGCAACCGAAATTCGGTTCTACACTCCGCCCCGCGCATGATTAGTCTCAGTTCGTTAAACCCCCAGCAAAGGCAGGCAGTTGAAACCATTCGGGGCCCGGTTTTGATCCTGGCGGGGGCGGGAACGGGCAAAACGCGCGTCATCACTTTTCGGATAGCTTACATGGTCAGCCGGGGAGTCAACCCCGCGAATATTCTCGCCGTGACTTTCACGAATAAAGCGGCGCGCGAAATGCAGGAACGCGTTCGCGAGTTGCTTCCAAAGAAAAAGAAAGAGAACGACGAAAAACCGGCGCGGCCCACGATTTGCACATTCCATTCGCTTTGCGTGCGGATTTTGCGGAGCCATATCGAGAAGCTTGGCTACAAGCGCAACTTCGTGATTTACAGTGAAAGCGACCAGCTCGGGGCGATGAAAAAAATCCTGAGCAACATCAACGTAAAAGGTGGGGACAAACCGGATCCGCGAAACATCCTGAGCATTCTGAGCAAATTCAAAAATGGCGGAGCCAGAACGGCTAACATTGAAGACCCGAACGCGATTGCTTTCGTGCAGCACATCGAGCAGCGGTATCAACAAGCCTTGCACGCCTGCAATGCGGTCGATTTCGATGATCTCATCTTACTGACTTTGAAGCTGTTCAAGGAACATCCCGATGCGCTTCAGGCCTGCCGCGAGAAATATCAATACGTGATGGTCGATGAGTATCAGGACACCAATGCGGCGCAGTTTGAACTCGTTCGCGCCTTAACGGAAGAGCATCGCAATTTCTGCGTGGTCGGTGATGACGATCAAAGTATTTACGGCTGGCGCGGCGCTGAAATCGCGAACCTGCTCGAACTTGAGAAATATTTTCCTGAAGTCCAGATCGTGAAGCTGGAGCAGAATTATCGCTCAACCAACACCATCTTGAATGCGGCCAATGCGGTCATCAAAAACAACGCGCGCCGACGCGGAAAGCAGCTCTGGTCACAAAAGGGGAATGGGAACAAAATTACGCTGCACACTTTCAACGACGATGAAGAGGAGGCTCGCACCATTGTTGAGGAGATCGAGTTTCAACGCATGGCCCATCGCATTACCTGGGCTGAACAGGCAATTTTATTTCGGACCAATATCCAGAGCAGGGCGATTGAAACAGCTTTGCGCAAAGGCGGCGTTCGATATCATTTGATCGGCGGCCAAAGTTATTTCGACCGGCGCGAAATCAAGGATGTGCTCGCGTACCTAAAGGTGTTTCTCAATCCGAATGATGAGATCAGCCTGCTGCGCATCGCCAATGTCCCACCGAGAGGGTTGACCGAAACGACGATGGAGCGCCTGCTCGCCGCCAGCCAGGAACGCAAGTGCCAGGTTTACTCCGTGATGACGAATCCGGTCGTGCAAACTCAGTTTCAATCCCGCACACGGGAATCGATTGAAGCCTTTGTTCGTTTGATCCAGGAAACACGGCAGCCGCTCATTTCTGGTTCAAGCATTGTCTTGAAAGACTGGGCGCACAATTTCTTAACGAATATCGGCTATTACGAAGACCTGCGACGCTCCGAGAAAGATCCGGAAGTCGGCGAAAATCGCATCGAGAACGTGAAGGAACTGATTGCAGGTCTGGATGAAGCAGGCGCAGACAACGCATCGCCGCTGGAAAAAATCGAAGCATTCCTTGATGACTTAACGCTCGACAGTGAACGCGCCGAGGAGAAGGAACGGACCGGCGACGCGGTGACCTTGATCACCATGCATAGCTGCAAGGGCCTGGAGTTTCCGCACGTTTATGTCGTGGGGATGGAGGATGGGTTATTGCCGCACTCGCGCTCCAAAGTTGAAGGCACCCTCGATGAGGAACGGCGGTTATTTTATGTAGCGATTACTCGCGCGATGCAATCCCTGAGCCTTAGTCATTGCGAAACCCGCAAGAAATATGGCCAGGTAATTGCCTGTCATCCATCGCCCTTCCTGAAGGAGTTGCCGCAGGATTTACTGGAGCACGGCAATGCCAAATCAAAGCAGCCTGTCGCGGTGGATACGGGCAAAAACCTGTTCGCCAGCTTGCGGGCTCAAATTGGTTGAGCCTGCCTCCTGCTTATTTCAAAGGGGAGTAGTCGGTCGGAACCAGTAGTTGCGATTTCACTCCTCCTGGAACGGTCAGGGACCCTTCTTTTTCCGACGCCGTTTTCACTTTGATCCATTCTGGATCCTGCCGGAATCCGTCCCACGATTTTTCCGAGCGGGCCTTATCTTTATGGCTCAACAGATAAACCAGGCTGGTCTCTGCGTCCTTTTGATCTGGCGTTTTGTGCCAGTAAATCAGGTTCTGCATGCCATGCTTCTCGAACAGTTGCATGGTGTGATTCCGGAACCGGGCATCCAAATCATCGAGCTTTCCTGGAGGGGGTGTGTACATCCTGAGTTCGACCAGTGAACCAATCGTTGTCTTGGGCTTCAGCAAAGGGGAGTAATCGGTAGGGGTAAGGAAGTAATTTTCCACTTTCTGCACGATCCGCCCATTCGCTTCACTTTCCTTCGCGGCTTTCTGCCAATCCGGGTCGGCGAAAAATTCCTTCCAGGATTTCTCCCGCGCCTCGCGGTTGGGATAGGATAAAAAGTAAATCAATTTGTGCTCCGGATTTTCACCGGCGGGAACAAAATAGGCGACGTTGGTGATTCCATGTTTCT
>JBQCGE010000277.1:0-2704 GCA_051955955.1 Verrucomicrobiota bacterium | reverse complement strand
TATCTACCCATTTCTGAAGGTTCAGATTGCTAATCCAAACTTTCCCTGCTCCACCCCCGCCAACTGGCGCGGGTTGGTTCATTCCCCAGGACCATGAGAGGAGGTCGCTTTCGCTCGCGTGGGTCTTGTCTCGTGATTCGCCCTTCAGATCGCCAATTTTGATGAACATATCAAAAGCGGCGTGGCTTTTCGCCGTCGTTCCCATTACGAGGACCGCCAGGAACAGTAACTTTCGAAAAATGACTGAGCAACGGGTGTTCATCACCTCAGCTTTTCGCGCGACCAGGCTAAGGGGTGGCGTTGCCGGCAACATCGTAAGTGAATGTGCCTCCCAAACTAATGGAGCCGTCCGGCTTCTGCTGATAGTAATCGATTTTGATCTTGGCGTAATTGAGCGTGATATTTTCGGTCATTCGATCTTCCCCGCCGGAACCGCCTGTGGAGATGCTGGTCACCAAAACCTCTGTTAAAGTAACCGTGTAGTAGTTCTCGAGGCCTGTGCCGTTGCTCCTCAGGACCGTAAAAGTTGCCGAGGCGATATGCTTGCCCGTTGCCGCGGCGGTCATGAGTTGAGGCGATGCGAGATCGACATACTTGGTCAGGCTGAGTTCCTGGAATGAGGGCTTACCGCTGCTGAGACCGCCGCCTGCTGATGAAATCGTCGCAGGATTACTTACGCCCCAGGAAAACGCGAGCACATCGATTTCGTTAGCGTGGCCTTTGACAATGCTTTCCCCAGGGATTTGATCGAGCTTGAGAAACATGTCCAGAGCTGCGGGGGTGTTGAAGGCGCAGAATAAAAGCGCGCAAAGGGCTGCTAGTCTAAATTTCATACGTTCGAAAGACTTCCGAGAGATTTAGATTAGGCTGTAAACAGAATAAGAGGTCAATACTCGATGACGGAAAGATGGGAAAAGAAGTTGTCCCAAAACGACAGCAGTAATGGCTGGATCGAGTGAGTTTAGCTTAATAGTTGTAGACGGAGCCCATCGGAAGAAAAACACGAAAAGCGGAGACGCCGGAAGTTGATAGGTGAGTTCAAGGCCAAGGGGCTCGGAAAGCTCTCAAAACAGAAGACGTTCAATCACAACCCAAATCCTCAGTATTAAAATCCTGCCAAACCCAGGCCACGAATGACACGATCGGCGATTTCTCTTCGACGCTCATAGCTGACGGTCCCTCGTGATGCAAAAAGTTCACTAACCGAAACGGCGTAGACGAGATCGCATTTACAAAGGGTTGGCCAATCGAGACCGTTTGCCTGATCCAGGATCACCTCAGTCAAATTAGGAGCGCGGTTTGCTCGCTGACTGGAACAGAGCAATACGTTTAAGGTAGGTTTAAGGCGAACGCGTTCATTTGTGCCTAAAATTACCGCCTGATGCTCACCGGCATCGGGGAAATTCCAAGTGACAAGATCCCATGGTTTCATGTGCCATTCAGAGATGGGGCAAGTTACTTTGAGCGCTACAATCTACTCTAAATCAGTCTTCCATGGAAGGGAGGCGTTTTTGTCCGGCCCGAGCTGCAGCTTCCTCAATTTTATCCCATCCTTCGTGAGCCATTTCCTTATAGGCAATGGCAAGTTGCTCCGATGGCCAAGGGTCAATATTGGTAATTCGAGGTTGCAGAGGCTTTGTGGATTCTTCTTCGATTACCTCGCGTAAATGGCGACGCAGTGTAATTCGAATTAACTCTTGTTTTTATGCGGAGTTCGGCGCGCCCCTTCGGACAATAAATCCAATAGTTCTTTTTCGATTCGAATCGGTACTGGGGTAACAGGCATATGCAATTTGTAGGACATTGAGCTACACCTCACAATCCCTGAATTTTGGCATAGTGCGGAATTGCCCCAGGTTTAAGCGGGCACGGTCGGTGCCTCCACCACGGCGGATGCGGGGTGTTTACGGCGGAGGTGTTTGCGGGCCCACTGCTGGAAGGATTCGAGGTACAAGTAAATCACTGGCGTGATGTAGAGCGTCAGCAGTTGGGAGACGATCAGACCACCGACGACCGCGAGGCCGAGTGGCTGGCGTGCTTCACCACCTGCTCCGAGGCCAAGCGCGATAGGCAGGGTGCCCATAAGTGCGGCCATGGTGGTCATCATGATGGGCCGAAAGCGGAGGATGCAGCCCTGGAAAATGGCGTCATGCGGGGTTTTGCCCTGGCGTTCTGCATCCAGAGCAAAATCAATCATCATGATCGCGTTTTTCTTCACAATGCCGACGAGCATGATCAAACCGACGAACCCATAAATATTGAGGTCGAGCCCAAAAATCATGAGTGTGGCCAAGGCGCCTAACCCAGCGGAAGGGAGGCCGGAGAGAATCGTGATGGGGTGAATGAAGCTTTCGTAAAGAATCCCCAGGATGATGTAGATGACCAAAATGGAGACCAGCAGGAGAATTCCGAGCCCTTTGACCGAGGATTGAAAGACCTGCGCGGAACCCTGAAAATTGACGGTGAGGCACGCAGGAACTTTGATCGCCTCAATCATGCGATTGATTTCATCGACGGCAGGCCCAAGGGAAACATTGGGAGCGAGGTTAAACGAAATCGTGACTGCGGGGAGCTGCCCGTAATGGTTCACGCTGAGCGGGCCAACGCCGCGCGAAATCTTTGCAACTGCTGATATCGGGACGAGCTTGCCGGTGGAGGAGCGAACGTAGAGCTTGGAAATGGCGGCTGGATCTGCCTGGTATTC
>JBQCGE010000276.1:0-3174 GCA_051955955.1 Verrucomicrobiota bacterium | reverse complement strand
GGAGACCAAATTGATCGATTGACTCGTTTCGAGCCGCTCACCGGCGATACCATTGCATCACTTCAATCGACTACGGTTTACCCGAGCAAACAGTTCACCACCCCGGCGGATAAAATGAAGCGGGCGATTTTAAGCATTCGTGAGGAATTGACTCAACGGATCGCTCAGTTCGAAAAAGAGGGAAAACTCCTGGAGGCGCAACGGGTCAAAATGCGCACGGAATACGACCTGGAGATGATGTTGGAAATGGGTTTTTGCTCCGGGATCGAAAACTATTCCAGGCACATCAGTGGCCGTGCGCCCAACTCGCGTCCTTATACATTGTTCGATTTTTTCCCCTCGGATTACCTGCTGGTGATCGATGAATCACATGCAACCATTCCGCAGATTGGGGGGATGTACGCGGGCGATCGGGCGAGAAAAACGGTTTTGGTGGAGCATGGATTCCGGCTGCCGAGCGCGCTGGATAATCGGCCGTTGAACTTCAATGAATTCCAGGCAACGCAAGGGAGCACTTTATATATCTCCGCGACACCGGGAGCGCAGGAACTGGAATGGGCGCGTGGGCGCGTGGTGGAACAAATCGTCCGTCCAACCGGGTTGATCGATCCGAAAGTCACGATGAAACCGTTGAAGGGCCAGATCGATGACCTGATCAACGAAGCGCGTAAACGCGTGGACAGCAAGGAGCGGGTGCTGGTGACCACCTTGACGAAACGAACCGCGGAGGAATTAACCGATTACCTGCGGGACATTGGTATTAATGTTCGTTACCTGCACAGCGAAATTGACGCGATTGAACGAGTTGAAATTTTGCGCGCCTTGCGAAAAGGAGAGTTCGACGTGCTGGTGGGCATCAACCTCTTGCGCGAAGGATTGGACCTGCCAGAGGTATCGCTGGTTGCGATATTGGATGCGGACAAGGAAGGTTACCTGAGAAGCACCACGAGCTTGATCCAGACCGCTGGACGGGCGGCGCGGCATTTGCATGGCGAGGTGATCCTTTACGCCGACGTGCTGACCCAGAGCATCAAGAATTTTCTCGCCACCTCCGATTACCGCCGCACAAAACAAATCGCTTACAATGAAGCGCATGGGATTACGCCGCGGAGCGTTTCACGTGCAATCGATGAGAGCCTTTCAACGAAGGATGATGAAAAGGCGATTTCGGTCATTCGCGATGCAGGACGTGATTTTGACGTAACGGAAACAATCCGGGAACTGGAAGAGGAAATGTTGAATGCGGCTAATAATTTGGAGTTTGAAAAAGCCGCGCTGATTCGGGATCAACTGCGTGAACTCAAGCGAACGACCGGGGACCGTTCGGGCACCAGCACCGGCGGCACACCGCTCTACCAGAAACCGAAAGGCCGACGACGCAAGAAGATGGTGGGGGCAGCATCGCGTCCTTGACGGAGGACGCCTTTTGGGGAAAATCGCGGCCTGATCGATGCTAAAAGCTTTAATACTGTTAATCACCCTTTGCGCAACCCCGATATATGCGCAAAAAGTGCGGGGCAATTACTCGCCACGTTCGAATACCAAGTTCCGGCTGAGCGTGGAAATTCCAGTTGAAGGTTCCTATGTCCTTTCCCATTCACAGAGCATGACCAATTGGGAAGTCTTCACCAACTTCAACACCCTGCCGGCGACCAACTATTTTGACTATAATTTTACAAACGGAAATTCATTCTATCGGCTGCAACGGATGGCCGTCCTTCCGGCCATCAGCCAGCACCCGCAAAGCAGCACCAGCTATTCCGGCCCAGAGGTGACTTTGAGCGGAGACGCGACGGGGAGTTGGCCATTGCGATTGCAATGGTACAAGGAAGGCGCGCCGAACCCAATCATCATTACCGGCGCGACCAACAAAATATTGAAGCTGAACGGATCGGTGGCGAACGCGGGGAATTACTATTTAATGGCTTCGAATTCGTGGGGAATCGCGCTGAGCAGCAAAGCGACGGTGCAAATTACCTCGCCGGTGCCTAACACTGTTTCCGGCAGAAAAATCCACTTTGTGGTCCAGGGGGGCAGTTACGATTTGGAATGCCGCACGGATGGTAGTTATTGGATCACCGGTGGAGTTACGGACACGGGTTACTGGGCTTACGCCAAGTCGAATGAGGTGATCGGCTTGATTCAACTTTCCGCCTCATTTTTGTACCCGAACGGAGCTTTATTTACACTCACCTTCGAGACACCAACTGGTGGAAAGTTCGTATTGACCGCAGTCGGGGTTTCGGGTTCGCAGACGGGCACGTTTACATTTACCAACTGAGTTGAAGCTCGTCCGAATTTATAGCGACGGAGCGTGCGAGGGAAATCCTGGGCCGGGCGGTTGGGCAGCCATCTTGACTCATGGACAGTTCGAGAGGGAAATTTCCGGGGGAGAGCCGGCGACCACGAACAACCGGATGGAACTGAGCGCGGCGATCCATGCGTTGGCGGCCTTGAACCAAAAGTGCAAAATCGATTTTCACACGGACTCGCAATATTTGCGAAAAGGCATTTCTGAGTGGGTCCATGGATGGAAACGGAAGGGATGGCGGACCTCGACGAAGGAGCCTGTGCGAAAGGCAGATTTGTGGAAAGAACTGGATCGCCTTGCCAGCGGGCATGAGCTGACCTGGCATTGGGTGAAAGGACATTCGGGCGATGCCATGAACGAGCGGTGCGACGTGCTTGCGGTTTCGGAAATCGCGAAGTTAAAAAAGCAATTTACCAGGGCGGAATTGAAAGCTGCGCTGGCGGAATTTCGAAGTGCTCAAGAGGTGCCCAAAGCGGCAACTCTTTTTTAACAAGAGACGATAAAGGTTTCCCCACGTGGGAGGAGGAATTCAGGAAATCCGAGCCTTGAAAATTCGGAGTGAAGGGAGAATGGTTTAGTCGCTTTGAAAACCCTGGCTGTAATCATAGGAGGTTGTGCCGCGTTTATTTTTTCCGCTGCAGCGGCGAACTGTTCCAGTGGAACACAATTTGGAGAGCCGAACTGGGTGGGCACGATTGATACGCCGAAAATCAGCGAAGCTTCCGGGCTCGCGGCCAGCCGGATTAATCCAGCAATTCTCTGGACGCATAATGATGGCTCGGGCGGAAAAGTTTATGCAATCGGGACCAACGCGGTTTACTATGGCTCTTTTGATGTGGGGACCGCCGATGACACGGAAGACA
>JBQCGE010000275.1:0-2538 GCA_051955955.1 Verrucomicrobiota bacterium | reverse complement strand
ACCTCGACGATAGACTCGATTAAAGGCCGGGGTGTAAAATATTGGCCCGCACCTGATTTGCTTTCGCTCGAATTTTTTTCAAGCAATCCTTCATAGAGATCAGCGAGTGCGGATTCTTCTCGCGCTTCATACCAATCGATTTTGTCAAACTCTCGAACCAAAAGCGTCAGGTGTTTTGGTTGGCGGAGAGATGTTTCGGCTTCATAGAATATCTGTCTAACCTGACCTTTGGTCTTGGACCCGAGTTGCTGGAGTTGAGTCTTGTAGAAATCGAACTGCTCCCTTTCAGGCTTCTCTGCTAAATCGGACCACCGGAGCCCTTCAGGCAGTTTAGTTTCCGTACCCGTTTCGTGGGCCATTTTGAGAAAGAGCAAATACGTCAGTTCCGTAACGTATTCTGGGTAGCTAATCCCAGATTCACGAAGGACGTTACACAACCGCCACAGCCTCGCGATGATGTTCTCTGTTTTCGACATACTGAGCGGCAAAAGATTGTCGGATTGTGGACTACGAGGCAAGCGTGGCGAGACACAAGCCGAAGAAGAATTGTTCTCGGTTTTCTTCAAAGGCGTCGGAGATGTCTTTAAGGAAGATGGGGCCCAAGCAGACGTGCTTATACTCCGAGGCGTCCATGTGGCCGCGCATTTTATCGGCGGCGACCCAAAGCTGGGCTTCAAAACCGAGTGCAGCGCCGTTTTTTGGACAATTTTTCCTGGTTTTCCCTGCCATGTTTCAATGCCCAACCTCCCAACGATCATTGGGGATTGCGGGACATGGATTAAGCAGGATTACCTTGGGAACTCAAGGGGAAAGTTCGGCAGGCTCACTTTGAGGAGTTCGGCTAGTTCAATTCCGGCAAGCTCACTTCGACCAGTTCGAGAAACTTACATTAGTCTAATCCTCGGCGCGTTCACCGTGCGGGGCCATTTTGACCAGTTTGGGGTCGAACTGGCCGATGACTTTCACCAGATCCTGTTGGGCGGCCATGACGGTGTGGATGTCTTTATAAACCATGGGCACTTCGTCGAGTCCGGCTGAGATCAGCTTTACACCCCGATCTTTGAGGAATTGGTTTACCTCTTTCCATTTGAAGGTTTGGTTGGCGCGGGTGCGGCTCATGACCCTGCCCGCTCCGTGCGAGGCGGAGTTCAAGGCGTGCGGGTTCCCCTTCCCTCGCACCACGAACCCCGGCGAA
Organism: Verrucomicrobiota bacterium; assembly: GCA_051955955.1. Lineage (GTDB taxonomy): Bacteria > Verrucomicrobiota > Verrucomicrobiia > Limisphaerales > SXQI01 > DASVNK01. The sequence continues at coordinate 1,343 of JBQCGE010000275.1, read as the reverse complement.
GCCATGGAACCGGGGATGATTCCCAGAACGCCCGGACCGGCAGGCGTGGCGCCTTTGCGATGTACAATGACCTCGCGCTCTTCGCCATTGATGACGTGCCGTTCTTTCCAGGCGAAATTGTGGTGGTTCTCCAGGTCGAGCAGGACTTCCGCGCCGAGGTTCGCGGCAATGTGTTTATGAATCATGGCGTGGTTCGCGGCGGCATAGAGGCCCATCAATTCCATCGCCGCCCAATATTCGCGCCCCTCCGCTTCATCGAGCGAGAGCCAGGAGAGCCGTTGCAATTCGCGGGGAATATCACCGCGCATTTTAACGGCGAGCTTGCTGTAAAAATCGCAAACGGCAGCGCCGGTCCCGCGGCTGCCGCTATGGCTGAGCAAGGCGAGATATTCGCCCGGTCGCAAGTCATGGATTTGCTCGCACGCGGTAAAAATGCCGAATTCAACGAAGTGGTTTCCGCTGCCGCTCGTGCCCAACTGGCTCCAGGCCTTGTCCTTGTTCCTACTGGTGATGGGGCTGACGGTCCAATCCTGGTCCATGACTTCATGCTGGCGGCGGTCCTTGAAACTGGCCCCGACGCCAAAACGGGTTTCCTCGGCGATGGCGCGCGCGAGTTTGTCCTCCTTTTTCTCGAGCGCCTTCACCGGCATATCAAGCACGGTCATCTTCATGCGGCAGGCGATATCAACGCCGACGGCGTAAGGAATGACTGTATTATCGGTCGCGAGCACGCCGCCGATCGGCAAGCCATAGCCGACATGCGCATCGGGCATCAAGGCCGCCGCGACTGATATGGGCAGGCGGCAAGCGGTTTCCATTTGCGCAACCGCTTCGCCCTCCAGGCCTTCGCCCCACTGATGGTATTTGAGCGGGTCGGGCCGGGGCGGCGGAGGTGCGTTCACAATTGCTTTGGCGAACTCCTTCCGCAGCGGGTCTTCATCATATAACGCAGGGTTCGCGAGGATGGCTCGAATCTCCTCCTCGATTCGGGTTCGGTCGCCCCCTTTCAAGACATAATTCGCGATAAAATCGAGCGCCTTGCGCTGCGCCTTCCCGAAAGGCACCCCCAGCCTCGTTAAATCATCCGTATTCACCTGCGGAAACTGTAGCCCAGCTCGGGAGCCAATGCACCCATTCTGGATTCGCCCGCTTTCAAAAGAGGTTCGGGAATAATCAAAAAGGTCAGTCAATTGGGCCGTGCACTGGATGATTTTCAAAAATTTCACTCCTTGGCTCGACTACTGATTTGAGGGTGGATTACTCTCCTCCCGCGCGCCGGACGAGAAGTTGCCCGGAGCGAAAAGTGAGATCGGGAGCCGAGGCTGTATGTTCATCATAGACAC
>JBQCGE010000274.1:0-6321 GCA_051955955.1 Verrucomicrobiota bacterium | reverse complement strand
CGTCAACAAAGGTGTAATGCGCTTTGCCCGCATGTCGATCATGTTTGATCCATCCTTCGTTCGCATATTTCCCTTCACCCCATTTGACCAGCGCCGCCTCGCCCACCCATGTATCGTAATCGTCCTGTGCCACGCTTCCATACTGGTCGTTGTCTGGTGCATTCATTGCTTCGGAATTTCGTTCCGAAAACATAATGATGTTCGGATTGGACAATCCGCTCACCGCCGCTTCCGTTGCGAACCCATTCAGGACACCTTCCAGCGCATACCGCGCCGAGCGGTGGGTGAAAATGGAATTCAGCAAATAACTCTCGATTGTTAAATGACTCGCTTCCGCCAGCGCCAGTTCAGAATCGCCTGGCGGTTCCTCGGAGTTGCTTTGGATTCCTCCATTATACTCCAGCAGATTCTTCGCAAGTTTTTCAGATTTCTTGGTGCGGTCGCCCGGGCAAAACCCCGCCTGCCTGGTTTGCAAGTACGGTTGGAGGATGATTGCCCACGGTTTCTCCGCCTGGCTATTGCCCATTCCGCCACCACTCACTGCGGATAAGCTGTCGGGAAGTTCATCCAGTTGCGTTCCGTCATCCAGCACCCAGCCTTCATGGTGATGAAAGAGTGATCCATCATGGTCTCCCATGTAAAGGGTTGCGGCCGGGCCAATCTGCCGCTGATTGTTTAAACAGGAGATTTGTCGGGCCTTGTTTTTTGCTTTTCCAACGGCGGGAAGGAGGAGACCGGCAAGAATTGCAATGATGGCTATGACCACCAGCAATTCGATTAATGTAAAACCGTTCGCGCGCGCGGAATGACGTTTCGAATCATTCATAACTTTGGATTACGTTGATCAACGAGGGTATCCCCGTTGATTCGCAGCTACGGTCCAGAAGCCCGCCATCACTGCGCGAGGTGGCTGGGATATGGAATGCAATACTTTTGCGTGTGGGTCAAGCAGTCTAAGAAAATTATCCTAATACCTGGATGATCCAATGACTGAAGGTTCCAAATAGCGCTCCGCGATAAACACGCCAGGAGGCTATTGCTCAAACCGCGACCGGTTCAAAGTGCCGCCCCAAAATAGCGTCTGAATCGGTTTTCAACCAATCCTTTAAAACCCCCGCATAAACCTGGCGGAAGTCGGTCGTGAATTTTGGATCCCCGTTGAACAAATCTTTCGGGGCGAGGCTTGGAAATTTTCCCACAAATCCCGCCTGCACTTTTGACCCCAGCATAAACATGGGTGCGGGCGCTCCATGGTCCGTTCCACCATTTGCATTCTGGGCGAGACGCCGCCCAAATTCACTAATGGTCATCACCAACACCCGGTCGAGATTGCCCTGCGCCTTGATATCCTTGATGAAAGCATTGAGCGAAGATCCAAAATCCCGGAGCAACCGCTCATGCGCTCCGGACTGGTTAGTGTGGGTGTCGTAGCCTCCTTGCGAAACATAATAGACGCGGGTCGGAAGGCCTCCGCCGATTAAGCGGGCGACGAGCTTCAGCGAGTTGGAAAGCTGCGACGCGGGATAGCTCGCCATGTTTTTTGCGCTTTTGCTGATTCGCAGAATTGCATCCGAACTCATCTGCGCATCGAGCGCCGTCCGCTCCAGGTAATCCAACGGAGAGAGTTTACTTTGAACTTTACCGCTCACCGCTCCAATGCTGGATCCGGACGTGCTGTCCGCGTCGTCCGCCATTGCATTCATCTGGCGGAGGTAATCCATATCGTTCTCTTTGCTCTCAGTAGATTCTACGGAGCCGAGTCGGTAATTCTCTGGGTTTTCAAGGCTCACCCCAATCGGCTTCGGACCGGAAAATGCCTGCGGCATCTGTCTGCCAATATTCACCCCGATCGTCGGGTCTGAACCTTTACACGCATTGTCGAAGTATCGCCCCAGCCATCCGTATTTTTCAAAGCGGTTTGAATCGCTCGCGGTTTGCCAGATTTCCGTCGAACGAAAATGGGAACGATTCGGATTGGGATAGCCGACCCCATGAATGATCGAAACCTGTCCCTCATCATAAAGCGCCTTCAAATCGCTGAGCGCGGGGTGCAGGGCAAATTCATCGTTGATCGCATGGTAAGCGGATTTGATCCCAAGCGATGGCCGTGCTTTGCGGTAAAAATCATTGCTGTATGGAATTACCGTGTTCAACCCATCGTTGCCACCAGCCATTTGCAAGACCACCAATATCGGTCCTTCCTTGCCTGTGACAGGATGATTCTGATTGGCCGCCTCAGCATGTAGGTTGTTGAACGTATGCGCCAGAAACGTCGGCACGGTCCACGTCAGCGCGCCTCCCAGAACGGTGCTGCGCAAAAATTCTCGTCGTGTCTTTAAATTCAGTTCCTTCATATTTTCATGCGAGTTGATATTCAGGTGTGGACATCACAAGCCGTATCGCCTGCAGGATATCCGCATCATCCAGTTCTCCTTCGGATTCAAGGTAAGCCCTGGCAGCGCTCCGGTGTGCCGGGGACAAGGTCGATTGCAGAAATCGCTGTTCAATTGCCGCAAGCAGCTTTGTTTTGTCCGTCCGCACTTCGGGTGGGAAAAGCTTCGCCACATTGATATGTGTTTTGATTGGCATCCGGCGTCGCGGGTTGGTTTTTCGTCGAGGCGGTGGCGCCAGAGGGTTTTCACCCAGCACGAGGTAGCCGGCGAAATTATAACGGTTCAACAGATTGTTCGTCGTGATCCAGCTCAGGCCGCCGTCCCAGCCTTTTACATTTGGCGGCGCGAGGAGGTCCTGGCCCAACGAGCGCAGCGCGTTAATGCTTAACGGGGCTGGCGGCAACTCTCGCTCCAGCAACCGCACACTCCCGATCAGCCATTGCACCGGGCTCTTAATCTGCTGCCGCATGATCGATTGAGAATAAAACTCCTCGCTCAAAAAGAGGGTCCGCAGCAAGGGCTTAAAATTATAACCTTCCGTTCGAAATGAATTCGCCAGTGCATCGTTGAATTGATCCGAAGGCATTTCACCGGCGAAGTAAGTCCACAGCTTCCGAGTAATGAACCGGCTCGATTGGGGATTGTGGATGATGATAGTTACGAGCACATCATCTCCGCCGAAATTCCCTGTCCGGCCCAGGATGGTCTTCTCTCCTTTGTCATGCATCCGATCGCGGTAGATATATTCTTCATGCACGCGATCCAGCGACCAACCGGTGAATGCGCGCGCCGCTTCGGTAATGTCCTTCTCGGTGTAATGGCCTTCCCCTAATGTAAATAGTTCCATCACCTCCCGTGCGAAATTTTCGTTTGGATGCTCCTTTCGGCTTTGCGCCTGGTCCAGCCAGATCAACATTGCTGGATCTTTCGAAACTTCCGTTAGCAGTTGCCGCCAATCTCCCGAGCCGTACCGGCGGAAGATTTCGTTCTGCCGCCACATATAATAGGCGCTCTTCACCTTTTGAACGCTTGTGGCGAAATGCCCATGCCAGAATAGGGCGAGCTTTTCCTGCAAAGGACGCGGGCCAAAAGCCATTCGCTGCAACCACCAGTAACGCAGGCCCTGCACCTGTTCGCGCTGCTCCTTCTGCTCCATTTTGCGCAGTTCTTTTTTCTTTTCCTCTGGCGCGTCTCGGTAAGCCCTGAATTTTGCGAGCCTCCCACCATCAGGTTGCGCCCAGGAAGGATTGGGTGTGGTGTCGGCAACGCGTTCAAAATAGACCAGGCTTTCGACCGCCTTTTCAGGACCGAGGTCAACCAGTTTTTGAATTTCTTCGGGCGTGCCGCCAAAACCTGCCCGGTTGAGAAGATGCGCCGCTTTCTGCGCGTTCCAATCGGCTTGCGAAACCGCTTTCAGCTTATACAAAACAGACGAAATCTTTTTCTAAAAAGTTTCACCTGAATTTTTGCCGGTTAATTCGGGAGGGCACCGGTCCAATCGAGCTTGAAGATGGTTCCTTCGTACCCCACGACGTAAAGGTTGCGTTGCAAATCCTGCCCAAACGAAACGACATGCTCAGGCGCAGTCCCAATCTGAATCACCTTGTCGAGTTTTCCCTGGGTTTGCCAAAGTGCGAAAACACGGCGGGTCTCGTAATCACCAAATATGTAAGCACCATAAAAAGGATCTTTGGAATTATGGCGATTGACGAAACCTCCAGTTACGGACGGCCCATATTTCCGGGTGTAAGCAAAGACCGGTTGCAAAAAATGTTCATTGGGTCGTCGGTATTCGTTCGAGAAGGGCTCAAATCCTTCATAAACATTCCAACCGTAATTGCCACCCTTATGCACCAGGTCCACTTCTTCATACCGATCCTGCCCGACATCTCCCACCCATAAATCCCCGGTTATTGGATCGAAATTGAAGCGCCACGGTTCGCGAAAGCCATAAGCCCAAATTTCAGGACGAAACCCAGCCTGACCAACGAAAGGGTTGTCGGACGGAATGGCGTATGCACGACCGGCACTTGGATGTCGAACATCGATCCGCAATATTTTTCCGCGCAAATAGGAGGTATCCTGGCCATTACCGCGAGGGTCTTCCTGGGGGCCGGTGTCTCCCATGCCAATATATAATTAACCATCCGCGCCGAAGTTCATCGACCCGCCATAGTGAACATTCGCCGTGGTCGTAATTTCCAATATTCGACGCCCATTTTCGCCGGAATCACGGGTCGAATCAGGAGTCGCCCTGCGTTCGTAGGTGAGCGTCTTGATTACGCCGTTTTCGTTCGTGTGAACCGCGAAATAATATCTTCTCGAGTCCACGTAATCCGGTGCGAATGTGAAGCCGATTAAACCGCGTGTTCCTCCTGCACCAACTCCGGGGCCCAGATCGAGGAAAAGTTCCTTTTTCTGCTCCCTTGCATTGAAGCGCCAAATTCGGCCGACCTGATGTTCCAGCACAAGAAAGGAATTTGAGCTTCCAGGGATTTCGCCGAACCAAACAGGGTTGTTGAATTTAATTTTCGGAGAGTGAATTGCACTGAAATACACCGGGTGCTTTGCGACCGGAATTTCGGATGGCATCCCATGGGATTCGAGGGTGGCATTCGCGGGGAGCTTTAAGGACACGAGGAACTCAATCAGGTCATTGAATTCTTCCAGCGAGAGTTGCGCCTGTAAACCTTCCGGCATCAAGGAAACTTCGCTGATCTGCTGGGAGGCAATCTCGCTCGTGGGGATGACCTTTCGCGACCCGTCGCCCAACCCCAAGGTGACCGTGTTGCTTGTTTGATCTTTCAATATGCCTTCAACACTCTCCCCATTTTTTAAGTCAATTACGGTGGTGCTGTACCCGACGGCAATATTTTGAGAAGGTGCGAGCACCGCCTGGACCAGTTCCTTGCGTGTGAATTTATCCCCAACGGTGGCCAGCTCCGGCCCAATGCTTGCATGGCCCGGTTCGATCGTGTGGCAGCGCGTGCAACCGAGGTGGTGTTCGTCATTAAATAAGGCACGTCCGCGGCTCGCATCGCCAAGTGAACGGACCGCGAACTTTTCGTAATCAGCTTTACTGAGGTTTGGCGCGGCATTCAATAACAGGGGCGCGCTCAGCAGCAGAAAAACCAACCGCACTTGAAAAGGCATGCCCGAAAATACTCAAACGAACCTCGCCCGTCTCGCTAAAACCATTATTCCAGACGGCCACCTTTCTTGCAAAGCACGGTCGATGAGGCATTTTGAGCCTACCTCAAGTATGAAATTCAGGCGCTTTCTATGCGTTTTGCCCCTGCTGGCGCTCAACGCTTTTCCGCAAATCGTCATTAACGAATTTCATTACGCGCCACTTTCCAAAACTTCTCGAAGCGAATTCATTGAGCTTTATAATCGATCTGGAACCGAAGTTGACCTGAGTAATTGGTCCATTTCCGATGGTGTTGAATTACAATTCCCGCCAGGCGCGAGCATTTCGGCTCATGGGTACTTTGTGGTAACTCAGAGAGCAAACTCCCGCGCAGACACTCTCGGTCCGTGGACAGGGGTGCTCTCAAATCAGGGCGATTCCATCACCTTGAAAAATGCAAACGGCTCAACCGTTGATAACGTTTCATTTCAGGCTGGTTTTCCCTGGCCAATCGTAGGGGATACCCAGGAATCCAGCGTTGAACTGGTTAACCCTGATTTTGATAACGATCTCGGTGGCAACTGGCGGCCGAGCATTGGCGGTCCTACTCCCGGAGCGCAGAATTCGGTGTTCAGTACTGTCAACGCGCCACAAATCCGCCAGGTGGATCATCTGCCTAAACAACCTCATTCAAACGAAAGTGTGATCGTAACCGCGAAAGTTACCGACCCACAAGGCATGGCAGATGTGAGTTTGTTGTACCAGGTCGTTGAACCGGGCGACTACATGGAACTGAGT
>JBQCGE010000273.1:0-4708 GCA_051955955.1 Verrucomicrobiota bacterium | reverse complement strand
CGATTATTATGAGAATTTCAACAATGACACGGTCGTGACATCGAATTATCACGAGTTCGCACTCGATTTACAGACCGATACTGAAGGGAATTTTTATTTCGTGAAAGGTTCCCCATGGGAGCCAAACGTGACCTCGCCCTCCCAGGGATGCTTGTTCAAGATTTCCAAGGGCGGCTCAAAAAGTGAGATTTATGCAACAGGATTTCGCGCACCGAACGGGATGGCTGTCGGGCCGCACAATGAAATCACTGTGAGCGATAACCAGGGCCATTGGATGCCTGCCAGCAAACTGAACTGGATAGAAAAAGGTGGCTTTTATGGGATGACTCCGGCGGCGCATCGCGAGTTGAAGCTGTTTCGCGATGGCACAAACTTTGTCGCTAATCCGAGCGATCCAAAAGCACGAGCGAAATTTGGCTTCAAGGGCTGGGATGCAGGTTCACCACAACCCGAGGGTTACGACGAACCAATCTGCTGGTTGCCAATGAACATGGATAATTCGAGCGGCGGCCAGGTTTGGGCCGTTTCGGATAAATGGGGTCCACTCAATGGCAAACTGCTTTTCATGAGTTATGGAAAATGTACTTTGTTCGAGGTAATGCTCGATGAAGTCGAGGGTGTGCGCCAGGCCGCCATGGTTCAATTTCCTTTTAAATTTACGAGTGGCATTATGCGCGGGCGGGTTAATCCGATTGATGGGCAGGTCTATCTTTGCGGACTGAAAGGGTGGCAAACGAGTGCAACGCATGACGGCGGTTTTTACCGCGTGCGATATTCGGGGGAAGCGGTTCACATGCCCGCGAGTTTTCATGCCAGTGAAGGCGGAGTGCAGATTGGCTTCACGAGTGCCTTGAAAAAGGAAACAGCCATTGACCCCGGCAGTTACAGCGTGGAACGTTGGAATTACAAATGGACCGGGGCCTACGGCTCGCCTGAATACTCGGTGGAAAACCCCAACCAACGGCAGCATGACAAGCTGGCGATTAAATCAGCTAAGTTAAGTCCCGATGGCAAAACGGTTTTCCTGGAAATTCCAAACATGAAACCGAGCGACCAGATCAAGGTCAGTATGAGCCTTGATGCTGCGGACGGGGGAGATGCGAGCACCGAAATCTATGGAACGGTTCACAAACTTGGAACAACTAAGTTGAGCAGTAACTAACGATTTAACTCTTACGACCCTCCAAAATTGTTTAATTTCGGGTGCTTTGCTACTGATCAGAGCACCCGATTTCTTTTTGGGAACTCGCAAAATGCACCATGCGCGCGTAAACTGCTCCCATGGTTATCGGGGTTCCAAAAGAAATTAAGGAACAGGAATTCAGGGTTGGTTTACTTCCATCAGCAACCTACCAACTGGCAAAACGTGGTCATCAGGTTCTGGTTGAGCGCAACGCAGGCGCGGGCTCCGGTTATCCTGATGCAGATTACGAGCAGGCAGGTGCCACAATGGTTGCTTCCCACGCGGAGGTTTTTGAACGCGGCGAACTGATCGTAAAAGTAAAAGAACCGCTCCCTGCCGAGTATGGATTGCTTCACCCCGGTCAAATCCTGTTCACATATCTTCATCTCGCGGCGAACCGGCCTTTGACGGAAGCATTGATGAAATCAGGCGTGACTGCCCTGGCTTACGAAACCATCGAAGTAAATCGTCGCCTGCCATTGCTGGAGCCAATGAGTGAAATCGCCGGACGCATGTCCGTGCTGGTGGGCGGATATTTCCTTGCCAAGCATCGGGGTGGAAGCGGTGTGTTGCTTGGCGGAGTTCCAGGAGTTTTGCCCGGCCGAATCGTCGTGCTCGGAGGTGGTGTGAGTGGCATTAATGCGGCCCGCATGGGCACGGGCCTTGGCGCTGATGTCACGATCCTTGAAGTAGACCTCGAAAGAATGCGTTTCCTGGATATCACTTTGCACACAGCGCATACGCTTTACTCAAATGAAGCGCATTTGATGGACCTCCTGCCCAACGTTGATTTGCTGATCGGCGCTGTCCTTGTGCCCGGGGCAAAAGCACCGAAACTAATAAAACGCGAAATGCTCAGGCGAATGCGTCCCGGCAGCGTTCTGGTCGACATCGCGATTGACCAGGGTGGCTGTGCTGAAACGAGTCATCCCACCACGCATGACGATCCAATTTTTATCGAGGAAGGGGTGATTCATTATTGCGTGGCGAACATGCCCGCCGCCTATGCCCGAACCGCCACACAGGCCCTTACGAATGTAACCTACCGGTACGTGGAACAACTCGCGGATTTCGGCCTGGCGGAAGCATGTGAGCGGAATCCAAATCTCCTGTCCGGCCTGAACATTCAGGATGGAAACGTTACCTTCAAGGCCGTGGCGGATGCGCATGGGCTTCCCTACACGCAACCGCGTTGTGGCACACTCAGGTAGGTTCTCTCACAACTCCGCCAGTTTCTTCGCGATCGTTTTCTCCAGCTTGATGGAGTCATTCGCAAACACACGGATGCCATCCGAGAGCTTTTCCGTCGCCATTTGATTTTCATTCAGCATCCAACGGAAGGTCTTTTCATCCATCGAAAGCTTCTGGATATCCTCTTTCTGCGCGTTTTCCGGAACCAGTTTGCGAGATACCGTTCCGTTGGTTTTCGAAAGCTCCTCGAGCAGGTTCGGGCTGATCGTGAGCAAGTCGCATCCGGCCAGTTCAAGAATTTCTCCAACGTTCCGAAAGCTCGCGCCCATAATCTCGGTTTTGTAACCGAATTTCTTGTAATAATTGTAAATCTGAGTCACTGAAACCACTCCCGGATCTTCAGCCTGCGGATAATCTGATTTACCTGAGTTCTTCTTGTGCCAGTCCAGGATTCTTCCCACGAAAGGTGAAATCAATTGAACTCCTGCTTCCGCGCAGGCAACGGCCTGCGGCAGGGAGAAGAGCAGGGTGAGGTTACAATGAATGCCTTCCTTCGTCAGTTCCCGGGCAGCCTGAATTCCTTCCCACGTCGAAGCCAGCTTGATCAGGATCCGCTCCCGGGATATCCCGGCTTTTTCATACATCCCAATGAGCTTACGGGCTTTATCGATGGATCCTTGAATATCAAAACTCAACCTTGCATCAACTTCTGTCGATACCCTGTTAGGTACGATTTTAAGGATTTCTATGCCGAACGTGATCGCCAGGCTGTCCATGACCGCTTGCACATGCTGGCTCGCCGCCAGCGAGTTTTTCTTCGAGTCCGTGAGGACGCGTTGGACAACTGCCGCGTACTCAGGCATTTCAGCTGCCTTGAGCAGCAATGAAGGATTGGTGGTGGCGTCGCGGGGGTGGTACTTGCGAATGCTTTCGAAATCACCGCTATCAGCGACAATGATACTAAAGGCTTTAAGTTGACTAAGAAGATCGTTCATAGAATTTTCCATCCATCCTTGCGTCCAGTCAGACTAGGTCACCCCGTCTGAAATTCAATACGAATCATGCCTGGGGCAACCATAATGCAATCCAAATTGCCAGAGGCGCCACCGCCCTCCGCGGAGAGAAAAGCTCGCGTTTTAGCGGTTGATGACCAGCGGGACGCGCTCCGGCTTCTGCAAATCCGGCTCCAAAACGCTGGTCTTGAGTGTTTCACCGCGCCAGATGGGCCCAGCGCCTTGCAATTTTTGGAGAAGGAACTGGTCGATATTGTTTTCCTCGACATCATGATGCCGGGTATGGACGGCTATGAAGTTTGCCGCCGCATCAAGGCAAATGAGCAAACTCGCGACATCGTCGTTATTTTTCTGACTGCCCGCTACGAGATGCAGGATAAAATCCGCGGCCTCGAAGTGGGTGGTCATGATTACCTCACCAAGCCCGTCGAGCAGGCGGAATTGATCGCGCGCATGCGTTCCGCGCTTCGTGTCAAACAGTTGCAGGATCAATTAAAGGAGCAGATCAAGCTTCAGAAAACGATCAACCAACTGCACCAGGAGATGCTCGGTGAACACTGGCAAAAAACCCTGGGCCAATTAGCCGCGAGCCTTGCTCATGAAATTAATAATCCGCTTGCTGCGGCCCTGGGAAGCGTTCAACTCCTGACCATGGATGAAGGTTTGGACGTTAATACCCTCAATCGCCTCCAGATTATTGATTCCAGTTTGCAACGGGCAGGCCAGAAATTGCGCAGCCTCCTTTTAATTGCGCAGAATAGCCGCCACGCCATGACCGTTTCCCTCGCGCAATTGCTCGAGGATTTGCTTACGATGGTGAATTTCCAGGTTGTCATCAACAAGATCAGCCTCCGTTCGAATTTGCCCGCTCATTGCGATTGGATCGGACGACCAAGCGAACTCGCCCGCGCACTGCTTTATCTCTTGAATAATGCAATTGAAGCGGTCGCAGGCCGATCCGATGCAGTCGTGGACGTTCGCTTAATGCCTGCGGGCGATTCCCATCGCATCATCATTGCCGACAACGGCCCTGGCATTCCCGAGGATCTGCGCGAACAGGTTTTCCGTCCATTTTTCACCACCAAGCCAGCTCCGCATAATGGGGTTGGTCTTTACCTCGCGCGTGAGATTATTAAGACGCTGGGTGGAACCATTGAGTTAATCACTCCAAAAACGGGAAGCGGAATTGAAGTGACCGTGACGTTTCCCAGAGATTCCACCAGGGCCGAAAATGTGGTTCCCTTGAACCCAAAAGCCTGACGCTCATAGTGCCTTCGTTCACGGCGGAGTTACCGTCCGGGGCGGATAATACAAAATTTCC
>JBQCGE010000272.1:0-7362 GCA_051955955.1 Verrucomicrobiota bacterium | reverse complement strand
AGCCGGGCAGGATCGTTCCTCCATAAACAAAAACCCCAGGACGATTTAACCGTGCGAGGGCAATGAGGCAGCCGGGCATGTTCTTGTCGCATCCGCCAATTGCAACAATTCCATCAAACCCTTCACACCCCATCACCGTTTCCACGGAATCTGCAATAACTTCGCGTGAGACGAGCGAATACTTCATCCCCTCAGTCCCCATGGAGATGCCATCGGAAATGGTAATGGTGTTGAAAATAACCGCTTTGCCACCGGCCTGGTTCGCTCCGTGAGCTGCTTCAATGGCCAGCTTGTCGATGTGCATGTTGCATGGCGTCACCATGCTCCAGGTTGAGGCAATGCCGATTTGAGATTTTTTGAAATCCTGAGCCTCGAAGCCGACCGCGTGCAACATCGCTCGGCTGGCCGCGCGGTCCGCTCCATCAATTACGAGAGATGAGTGAACGCGATGGAGCGACTTGCCTGATTTGTCTATACCTGCGGGGCTCTTAACTTTCTTCATTGCGCCAAAATCTTTCTTGAACTTCTCCGCTCTGGCAAGCAGAAGCAGCGCTAAACCGCTGCTTTTTCCGCCACAATCACTGCCATACTTGCACCTTTTATTGCCAAAATGCAGGGAACGTCAGTTGGCAAAAACCCACAACAGCTCCTGGCTCGTTATTTCTTTTCTTTCTTCTCAACTTTCTTCATTCGCTTCCGATCAGACTCCGAGAATTCCCTTTCCGCCTGCCGGACACCGGGCAGGTCACGGCGAATGCTGTCCGCCATGAACGCCGCCGCTTCTGGAGTTTCAAGCACAGTTGCCTTCAAAAGGATGACCAGTTCCGTTCGTGAATTATCATCGTTCTTCGTCCGGAACAGCACGCCAAGGCCCGGGATATCCTTCAGGAAAGGCACTCCGGATTTACCAGTCGAATGACTGTCACTGATGAACCCGCCTAGCATAATGATATCTCCATTTCGCACGGTCAGTGTCGCGGATGCGGAGCGCTGGTTCACAACTGGGATGGGGTTACCATCGATAATTACATCGCGGTCGCGCTGGCCGAAATCCTGATTGATTTCCATCACGACCATTCCCTCGGGCGTGATGTATGGTGTTACGTCCAGTGTGAGACCGATCTGTTGCTGGGTGATTTGGGAACGCGAGGAAACTCCGCCGACCAGACCATAATCATAGGTTCCAGTCACGTATGGAAAAGTTTGGCCCACAAAGAAGAAGCCTGGAATAGCATGCGATGTTTGGATGCGAGGCTTGGAGACAATGTTGATTTTGCTGTCGGAAGCAATCGCGTTAATAGCCACGTCGAAATCATTTCCAATTTTCCCGAAGTAGCTAAAGCCGCTCGGGGCACCGGCAGGGAAGTTGGTCAGATTGTTAAACAGTGATTGCCCATTATTAACCGCGCCTGCTCCGGTGAAATCCTCGCCGAATTTTTTTGGATTTTGGACTGCGCTCACTCCCACTTTCAGGTTATCACCCAGGTTCACCTCCAAAATGATCGCCTCGATCAAAACCTGCGAGAGCATGACATCGACTTTGCTCACAATATTCGTGATCATTGCCATGTCTTTTTTGCTGGCGTAAATCAGCAACTTGTTCGAACGCTCGTCCGGGACAATATTCGCGTTCTCCAAAATTTTGACCTGCTCGGGGTTTGCCGCCCGGTTCACGATGTCATTCAACCGCCGTTGAAAGGAACTCTGCCCGCCACCTGCGCTCGCCCCCGGGGCAACCTGCTGGGGCGTCACCGCATTGTTATCCTTGTCCATGGAGTAGGGGGTGTATCCGCCCCCATAGTTTCCGCCGTAGGAACCGCCAAATTGGTTGTTGTAGCCGCCGCCAAAACGATTCGCCGTGTTCCCGAAGCGATTGTTTCCAAAGCCTCCGCCCATTCGGTTACCATATCCGCCGCCGTATCTGCCACCGGCACCGCTGGCCCCCACTGCACTGCCGCCGCTACCCGAAATCAATGCGGACATGCTCGCGTAAATATCCGCGACCTTTCCATATTTAATAGGAATGACCTCAAGGCTGAAATCCGACTCTGGCTCGACATCAACCTTCTCGATAATCTCCAGCATCCGTTTAATGTTCGATGCATAATCCCGCAATATGAGCGTCTGGTTCTCGTCAATTGCGGTCACAGCGGTAGGTGATTTCGCGAGGGTTTGCAGCGTAGGCGCGAGCGAAGTTGGCTTGGCGGTTTTCAGTTTTACGACTCGCGTGATGAATTGTTCCGCAAGGGGCAACTGGTCCGCGGGGGCATGGCTGAGTTCCGCGCCTTCTTTTTCCGCGAGGTTTGACGGGACGGCTTTCACGAACTTTTCGCCAATCGGGATCATCGTGATGTTATTCAAGGCCAGTACGCCGTCCATTGCCTGGACCGCTTCGCGTCGGGTTAAATCAGTCTGCGCTTTGAGAGTAAGCCCCTGCACCTGCAAATTGTATGGGCGCAGGACTGTCCGCCCGGAATACATGGCATAAATATCGAGAAATTGATCCAGGTTCATGGCCTGGACGCTAATCCCTCCCGCTGGGATAATTTCGTTGGGATTCAACCCCGGAGCGAGCGGGGTGTTGCTGATGGACGGAGCATTAGTCCCTCCAACTGCATTAGGCAAAGCTCCAGCCACATTCGAAGCACCCGCGCCTGGTGTAGGAAAACCGGGCATTGGAACGGCCGTGCGTTCCGGTGCACCCCGAACCGGCATGGGAACGGTTAGGTTCGTCGCCGAAGTCCGGACCGGCGGTTGCACGACTGTTTCATTCACGATCGTCTGGTTTGTTCCTTCCGCGGTCGGGAGAGCGACTGTGTTCGTATCCAGGTCACGATTGGTTCCGTTTTGCAACTGAGGGGGCACGGCCACATTGCCGCGACGCTGCGCACCTGGAACCTCCTCAGGTGAAGGCAGAGTGATTTGCCCGGTTCGCACTACCGCATTGGTTCGGGCACGGAATCGCCGCTGCAATTCGTTCGCGCGATTCGTGGCTGTGCTGGCCCCCGGCAGAGGCGAGGGCACATTCTGGGCCTGCATACTCGCAATCGCGAGTGCGCTCAGCATGAGGATTCGAATGGCGAACTGCTTCATAAAATTCCTTTACGTGCGGCGACGGGGCGCGGTAGCGCGCCGGGTCGAATTGGTGCCGGCTTTGCGGGCATAATTACCGACAAAGACCATGTTCCCGTTCAAACGGGTTTGCGTTGGGTCGGGGCGAACGGTCATTTCCCGCACCCGGATCAAAGCGTTTTGCGAGGCGATGCCGACCAGAAAATCAACCAATTCCTTGCCCCCGCTCGTGAACTGGATGGTTAAAGTTTGTTCTTCAAAGAAACGGTTGGTGCTCGTGTTGGCACCGACACGATTGCGCGAATCTGCCTGGATGATCTGGAAGCCCGGTGTGGCGGAGGCTTGCCTGCGCACGATGTTTTCCATGTCCAACTCCCCCACTAAAAGCTCGCCAATGGAGCGCAATTCCTTCTGCTTTTTTTCGTATGTGGGTTTTTTTGCGATTTCGTCCTGGTACCGCTTCAGCGTGTTCTGAGTGGTTCGCATCTTGTTCGATGTTTTGCTCCACTCACCGAAATAGGGCCAGACCAGCCAAATGTTGAGCACGATGAACAGGACAAGACCGACGATTACCACAAGACGGCGTTCCTGTGGCCGAAGATTCAGTTTGTCGAAAATGCTCTTCATTCGTCAGCCACGTTCAGCGTGCAATCGAAATTCCAATTGATGTTGGGCGAGCCCGGCCTGCTGTAGGTGCTCGGCCCGGTGACTTCGCGAAAGAGCTTGCGCCCATCGATCATCGCATTCCGCATTTGCTCGTTGTAATAAGTCACGTTCGTTTCCTGGCCCTGCGGAGCGACCCCGTAAATTTGGAAGTTTTTACCACGGCTGAAAACGAGATTTACCAGCGTGAATTCAGGTGTGAGCAATTCCGAGGCGGTTTTGAAGCAATCGAGCGCAGCATATTTCAGGTTTAATTGCTCCTGGAGCATTTGCGCGCGCTCCTTCAGCTCAAGCACATTCGTGTATGTCGGTCCAAGATTGGCCACCTGAGTTTGCACCGAGTCCGCCCGGAATTTATAAACGTTCAGCGCAATCAAATAAATCAGGGCTCCAAATATATATGCCACAACGACAGCCCCCAAACCGCCCATCCAGAGCCGGTCAATGTACTGCTGCCGATAACGCACCCCATACTCCACCGGCAATAAATTGGCCCCCTCCCCTTCCCCACTCGCCCGCTCCGCGGAAAATCGCGCTAGCGCTTCATCGGTCAACGGCGCTTGAACGTCTAAAGCCCCATCTGCCCATTTTTCAATGACCGGCTGCCATTCCGCCGTCAGTGTTTCATTAGCCACCAGATGCCATTGAACCGGCAGGGTCAGCCATCCTTCCAACTCTCCTGCCCACGCGATTTGCATGAGCTGTTCGTGCAAATTTGCGGCGCGGCTCTCAAGTGAAACGGCGTTTTCACCGCTGCCAGCGACAGGAAGATGCAGCAATTGTAATTGGCGCAATACTCCACCTGACCACCACGCCACGACACATAAATTTGCTTCGAGCCCGCTGCCCGGATAAATCCATGCACCATCCTGACGTGTTCCTTGCGCCAGGATTTGGTTGATTTGTGGAACTTCCAGCCGATCCGCTAAATAGCCTTGCTCCTCAATTTTCCCCAGGAAACCTTCGACCACATCGCGTGAGACGATACAAACAAGAGCCGTTTGCTGCGTGGTATCGGAACTCGGCAACAATTCCAAACTCCAGACCACCTGTGCGACGGGCAACGGGGAAAGTTTCTCGAGTTGAAACTCCAGCATGGAGAGGAGTTCCTGCCGGTCCGCAGCGGGTAACTGCACGACGCGCAGGAAGACTTGATTGGCAGGGAGCCACGCAATATTCAACCGGGGTTGAACCAGGTTATGCCAATCTTTGGCATAGGCTTTCTGGTTTAATTGGGCTGGCGGAACAACACTCTGTTCGTTTTCCAGGCGAAGCTGGTTGCGCTCCACTTTAAAGTGCCAGAGCCTGGATGCCGCGGCATTGGCTTCCAGGACATTGCAACTATGCGGGCGTTGTTTCTTCACGCGGCGGGTACCCAAACCTCTGCTTTCGTGTCCTCGATGAGGGCGTTCATGTGCTCTTCCGTTTGGGTCACGCGAAGCACTTCTTCAATGGTGGTCTGACCGGCCTTCACCTTGTTCCATCCATCCGTCCTCAAGGTGCGCATTCCCTGCTCGATTGCTTTTTGCGCAATGGTAGATGCCGGGGCGCGATTCAAAATCAAGGGACGAATCGCTTCGTTCAGAAGCAGCAATTCGTAAATACCCATCCGCCCCTGGTAACCGAGTTGGCGACAATCTTCGCATCCGGCTCCCTTATAGAATTTCGCGGTGTCAATTTCCTCCGGAGGAAATCCGATTTTGCGCAGGTAATCCTTCGAAACCTTCTGTTCGACTTTGCAATGGGGGCAAATCGTCCGAACGAGTCGTTGCGCGAGTACCGCCTCGACGGATGAGGCGACCAAAAATGGCTCGATCCCCATGTCGATCAATCGCGTGAACGCGCTCGGTGCGTCATTCGTGTGTAATGTGCTGAACACAAGATGGCCCGTCAGCGCCGCCCGGATCGCGATTTCCGCGGTTTCCAAATCGCGGATTTCTCCCACCATGATGACGTTCGGGTCCTGGCGCAATATGTGACGCAATCCCATTGCGAAGGTCAACCCGATATCCGAACGAACCGCGATTTGGTTAATGCCCTTCAATTCGTATTCGACCGGCTCTTCAATGGTAATGATCCGCTTGTGCACCGAATTGATCGTGCTCAGGAACGCGTAAAGCGAAGTGGATTTTCCGGAGCCGGTCGGCCCCGTCACCAGCAGAATTCCGTGTGGCTTGATGATGATTTCGCGCAAGGCCTGCTCGTCCTTGGGTGCAAACCCGAGTTTCTCCAGGCTCAAAAAGATTTTCCCACGCGTCAGCAAACGCAGAGATACGCTCTCGCCATAGACGGTTGGCACGGTTGAAACACGGATATCGATTTCCTCGCCCTTGATCCGGACGTTGATACGCCCGTCCTGCGGTAATCGTTTCTCCGCAATATTCATCCCGGACATGACCTTGATGCGCGAGATCAAGGCGGCTTGATAGCGCTTTAACTGTGGCGGCATAGGGGTCTGGTGCAGAATGCCGTCGATGCGGTAACGAATCCGCAACTCATCTTCCGCCGGTTCAAAGTGAATATCCGTGGCCCGGTCTTTGAAAGCTTCCCAGATCACCTGGTTCACGAACTTGATGACGCTCGCTTCCTGGTCCCCTTCGGTGATTTCTTTCTCCTCCACACTCAAATCAAGCGGTTCATCCTCCGCCATCTGGTCGAGTGTTTCAGCTCCCACACCATAATATTTTTTGAGCGCCTTTTCGATTTCATCCCGAGGAGCGAGCCCAAACTGCACCGGGCATTGCGCATTGAAATGGACAGCGTTCAAGAGTGCCGCGTCAAAAGGGTTGCTAACCGCCACCTGCAACACGCCATTCTCAAACTGAGTCGGCATTATGGTGTGTTGGAAAGCGACTTTGGTGCTGATTTTCTTTTGAGCCTCAGTTGAGACGCTAATTTTAGGCAGATCAATGAACGGCCATTCCAGCTTATCGGCCAGGCGCTGCAAAAATAATTCCTCGGAAATGCCTCCCTCTCGCGCGAAAAAGCCGAGCAACGACTCGTTTGAGCCGTTCTCACTCGCTTTCCGCCATTCTTTCGACCAATCCTGAAACTGTTCGGGATTGACGAGCGAAGCTTCCGCTAAAATTGTTTTAATCGACTTCAGCGCCATTCGGTGATTCTCCGGTATTCAAAGGGTTTATACAAACGAAACTTGGGAAAGTTGCGGAAGCTTTTTTGCGCTTACTGCCCACTTTTCATGCTTCTGTTTCTCCATTTCACATCCCAAACCTTCCAAAATCCATTTGCAACCGGCTATTATCCTTCCATAGTGATTCAAGGAGGCGGTTAAAGACCTCCGAGGCGTGGGGGGATTTTTATGAAACAGGAAAAAAAAGCAGGTAAAAAACCATCAAAAAGCAGTTCGCCACCAACACAGCCTTCCGCGAAGAGGGCGCACGTCAAAGTTAAGGCTGCTCCAACCAACCCTATCGCTCCTGCAAAATCTACTTCCGTTTCTGAACCCAAAACACCCTCAGCCCCGGAAGAAAAATCCAGTTCAGAGGTAAGTCAGTCCGTTCAATCTACCGAGAAAACATCGCGCTCAAAAAGTCCTGAAAAATCCACCCCATCCGCTCCTCCTGTTATTGAACGCAAGTTGTTGACCGAAGTGCCTGCGATTCTTCT
>JBQCGE010000271.1:0-2629 GCA_051955955.1 Verrucomicrobiota bacterium | reverse complement strand
AGCGGATCATGGGACGGACTGAATGATTTCAAATACGATTACTCGCCTGAGGATAATCTCGACCGCGCTGGTTTGACTTACGTTTCGTTCATCGATTTCGCGGATGGATATCCAGCAACCAGCCAGCCTGATTATCAATTTTGGTTCCTGCTGGTTGAATCACAGGATGCGAATACCAACTCCATACCTGACGTGGTGGAAGGGGATATTGCGCCGCCCACACCCCCTTCATTGCAGGCCGGGAAGGGGAGTGGCGGTCTTGAAATCACAATCACTGGAACGGCGGGTCAAAGCTATACGCTGCAAAGCACAACCGCGCTTGGTGGCACATGGGGTGATGAGCAAAATGTGACGCTTCAGTCCGCCACGCAAACCATCACCGTGGAAACGCCCGGAAAGGCAAAATTCTTTCGCCTGAAGCAATAGACCATTGAGCGAAAGTTTTGGGCTTTAGCTAAACCAGAATTACGCTGTTAGTTAGTTCACCAATGGCGGGAATGGAAATCGTAACCTGATCCTGCGCCTGCAATGTAAAATCATCGCCAGGCACAACTCCGGTCCCGGTTAAAAGGATTACTCCATCCGGGAATTCCTGGGAGCGGAAAAGATACTCAATCAAATCGCTAAAGCGGCGTTTGATTTGGCTGATCTTTGTTTCGCCCGAGAAGACGGTTTCACCGTTCCTTTTAATTGCGATTGAAATGGTCCAAAGCCGCGCCTGGTCTTCATCCCCAATGAGTATGCACGGGCCCAGGGCGCAGGAATGCTTATAAATTTTTGCCTGCGGCAGATACAGCAAGTTTTCACCTTCGATATCGCGCGAGCTCATGTCATTGCCAATCGTGAACCCAACCAGTTCCCGGCGCGAATTAATCACCAGCGCCAGCTCCGGCTCTGGCACATTCCACCTGGCATCCTGCCGTATGCCAATCGGACCGCCTGGACCGGAAACTTTCTCGCCGAGCGATTTGAAGAATATTTCGGGTCTAGCCGCCTCGTAAACTTTGTCATAAGCAGAGGCGCTGAAATCGCTTTCTTCCATCCGCGCCTTTTTACTGCGTAGATAGGTCACTCCAGCTGCCCAAACCTCCTGCACCTCCACGGGGGCGAGTAAACGAACTGTTTCAATAGAGAGTATATCAGCGGATAGGTTGACTAGTTTTTCCAAGGCCTTTGGATTTTCCAGAATATCCCTGAGCTTATGAATGCCATGCTTTACGAGAGGTAAAACCCCCTCGGCCTGAAGCAGGCCAACGCCGGTTTGGCCAGAATCATTTTCGTACCGGCAAATTTTGGTTGAGCTCACGTGATTGCTCACGATTCTTTCTTAAAAAGAATGAGGTTCAAGCTCGAAATAACCGCATCAATCCAGCTTAAGGAAGCGATATTCGCCTTCTTGGAAGCGTAAAATCCCAAAGCGCAACCCTTTGAATGGAGCAACGCGAAGTGAAGCAGCAACAAACCAGCACCCCACCGCCGCTCACACTCAATCATCGCATCACTACAGCTTCGTCTGGCTGTTATTCCACAGTCACGCTTTTCGCCAGGTTGCGGGGTTTATCGACGTCGCAGCCTCGGAGCACGGCGATGTGGTAGGCGAGGAGTTGGAGGGGGACGACGCCGAGGAGCGGGAAGGCCGGTTCCATGGTGTGGGGGATGTAGATGACGTCCTCCACCATTTTGGCGATGGTGTCGTCACCTTCGGTGGCGATGGCGATGATGGGGCCTTTGCGGGCTTTGATTTCCTGCAAATTGGAAATGGTTTTGTCGTAGAGATGGTCCTGCGGGATGAGGAAGACGCTCGGGGTCTTTTCATCGATCATTGCGATGGGGCCATGTTTCATTTCAGCCGCGGGGTAGCCCTCGGCGTGGATGTATGAGATTTCTTTAAGTTTCAGGGCCCCTTCGAGCGCGACGGGGAAGTTGTATTGCCGCCCGAGGAAGAAGAAGTCTTCGCAGGCGGAGTATTTTTGGGCGATTTGGCGGATGCGCTCGTTTTGGGCAAGGATGCTCTCGATCTGCTCAGGGATGTGTTCGAGGGCCTTGATGATTTTCATGGCCCGGGTGTTGGGAAGCATCCGGATACGGCCCATGAACAAGGCAAAAAGGGTGAGGACGGAAACCTGGCTGGTGAAAGCTTTGGTGGAGGCGACGCCGATTTCAGGCCCTGCATGGAGGTAAATTCCACCAGTGGCTTCGCGGGCGATAGTGCTGCCGACGACATTACAGATCGCGAGCACGGGATGGCCACGACGGCGCGATTCTCGAAGGCCAGCGAGCGTATCGGCAGTTTCGCCGGATTGCGTGATGGCAAGGACGAGTGTGTTTTTCTCGATGGGAGCGTTGCGGTAGCGAAATTCGCTGGCGTATTCGACTTCGGTGGGAATATGGGCCAGTTCCTCGAAAAGGTATTCGCCAACGAGGCCGGCGTGCCAGCTTGTGCCGCAGGCGGTGATTACGATTTTATCGATGGCGCGAAGCTCGGCGGTGGTCATGTTCAACCCGCCGAATTTGCCGGTCAGTTCCTCGGTATCGATGCGCCCGCGCATGGCGTTGCGGACGGCGCGGGGTTGCTCAAAAATTTCCTTGAGCATGTAGTGGGGGAAATCGCCTTTCTCGGAATCCTCGG
>JBQCGE010000270.1:0-6821 GCA_051955955.1 Verrucomicrobiota bacterium | reverse complement strand
TCTTCGAGCTTCCGCGCATTTTTCACAATTCGCGGGTCCGCTGTGTAAACGCCATCCACATCCGTATAAATCTGGCAAAGATCAGCCTTCAATGCCGCCGCGAGCGCGATTGCGGTTAGATCAGAACCGCCACGGCCCAGGGTCGTAATTTGACCTTCCGAAGTCTGCCCCTGAAAACCAGCCACAATCACCACTTTGCCTGAATCCAATAAAGCGTGGACCTGTTTTGGCGTAATGTTTTGAATCTTGGCCTTGGTATGAACCCCGTCCGTGACAATCCCGGCCTGCGCGCCAGTCAACGAAACCGCATCCACTCCCAGGGAGTGCAACGCAATCGCAGTCAGCGCGATGGTCGTTTGCTCGCCAGTCGCAAGCAGCATGTCCATCTCGCGCTCGCTCGGCAACGGCATCAGATCTTTAGCCATTTTAATCAGTCCGTCCGTCACGCCGCTCATGGCGCTGACCACCACCACGACACGGTCTCCCTGGGCGCGATACTTCGCCACGCGCGCCGCCACATTTTTAATGCGATCTGTGTTTGCGACGGATGTTCCGCCGTACTTTTGAACTATAAGTGCCATTGAATTCTTCTTCCGGGTAAGACAGGTTCCACCCGTCCACCTCTAAATTATTCCTTGTCGCTCTCCTCCGGTTCGAGCGGGTTGTGCCATTTTAATCCTGGGAAATGGGAAAAATCATCGTCGGTCGAAACCACTTCCGCATTGTGCTCAATCGCCAGGCAGGCAAGATGCGCATCCATCGTCAGCGCTGTGCCATGACCGACCGCAAAAAGCATATTTTGCAGAAGATTCCAATGCTGCCCGGTCACTTGCACCAACTTAACATTGGGACGCGCCAGCCATGCATCCACCATTTCCACTGCGTCGGCCAGCAACAACGGTTCCGGCATTACCTTGGGATGCGTGGTCAACCGAATGAATCCCAGCACAACCAGCCAGGTCAGCCCCACTTCCTCGTCGCTGTTCAACAAATCCTCCCACCAACTCCGGGCCTTTTTGTGTCTGGGCGCGCGGGAGTTAACCGCGGACATTAAAATAGTCAGGTCAACCAGCGTCATTTCCGTGAATACAGTTTCAAATAGGCTTCGCTTTCAAGCTCAGCCAGCAATGTCCAGGGGTTCTCAATGTGCGCTCCAAGGTCATGAACTTTTTGTGAAAATCGTTCCAGGGCAGGTTCTTTCTCCACGATCCCATGCTCTTCCACCAGTTCAGCGATGTATTGGTGAATGGTGGTCCCCTTTTTTTTCGAAAGGCTCTCCAGCTTCTTAAACAGGGATTCGTCTAGATTAACGCTGATCATTTTCCCAGGCGCAGAAATTAAAGCCCGATGATTTTCATCACGGCACCCTTCTCCGGTGGAGCAATGAATGGCTCAAATCCCGCTGCTTTGATGGCCGTATCAGGATCTTTCAACCCGTGCCCCGTCAAAGTTGCCGTCACGATGCTTCCCTCTGGAATCATTCCCTGCTTCACGCAATTCATTAAGCCGGCAAGCGGAGCGCAGGAAGCGGGCTCGGCAAAGATTCCATCAGTCTGCGCGACGAGCTTATAGGCGGCCAAAATTTCATCATCGGAAACCTTGTCGATCCGGCCATGCGATTCCTTCATTGCCTGAGTTGCACCAGTCCAACTGGCAGGATTGCCAATGCGAATCGCCGTCGCGACAGTTTGCGGGTCCGCAATGGGGTGGCCATCCACAATCGGTGCCGCGCCAGCTGCCTGAAACCCGAACATTCGCGGTAATTTGCTACTCTTCCCAGCCTGCTTGTATTCCCTGAAACCCCGCCAATAAGCGGTGATATTCCCCGCATTTCCTACCGGCAAAAAGTGAAAATCCGGAGCCTCTCCCAGCACGTCGCAAATTTCAAAGGCTGCTGTCTTTTGTCCTTCAATTCGAACCGGATTGATGCTGTTTACAACCTCAACTTTTCCGGTTTCACCCAGCTCCCGCACGATGCGCAATGCATCATCAAAGTTTCCTTCAATCGCAATTGTCGTCGCGCCGTACATCAACGCCTGAGCCAATTTCCCCAAAGCAATTTTCCCATTCGGCAACAGCACCACGCATTTCATCTTTGCCCGCGAAGCATAAGCGGCCGCCGAGGCCGAAGTGTTGCCCGTGCTCGCGCAGATCACCACTTCCGCTCCCCTCTCCTTCGCCTTGGAAATTGCGAGTGTCATCCCGCGATCCTTGAAGGAGCAGGTCGGGTTCATCGCTTCGTACTTCAGGTAGAGCTCGAATTTCCCGCCAATCGCTTCAACGAAATTATTCACCCGGATCAATGGAGTATTCCCCTCCAGCAAGCTCACCACCGGTGTGCTCTCCGACACGGGCAAATACTCGCGGTAGTTTTCAATCACACCGTTCCAATGCGGACGAGCGGACTGCGCGGGTTCCATGGAAAACGTGTTCATTCTCTTTTACTCAAAACTTTCAACGCGGATCATCACTGGCGGTCCCTTCACGACAGGTAATTGGCCGATCTTCTTCAACGCTTTTTGCATCGCTGCATTCGGCGCGTCGTGCATCATGAAAATAAGCGGAACGCTGTCTCCCTCATGCCCCTCCGGCTGAATTACCGAAGAGATCCCTATTTTCAATCCGCCCAGAATGGTTGCAATCCGCGCCAATGTTCCCGGCCGGTCCACCACGTTCAACCGGAGATAATACCGGGAAAGCACTTCTTCAATCTTCAATACCCGCCCCTCTTGTTCATGCGGCACAAACGGAGGCACACGATTTTTGCTGCCACATTTCAAATTTAGGGCCGCATCGGCAATATCGCTTAATACTGCGCTTGCCGTGGCATCCTGGCCCGCCCCGCGGCCGTAATATAATGTGTCTCCCACCACATCGCCGCGCACATACACCGCATTATAAACATCATTTACACTCGCGAGCACATGGCTGTTTGGAACCAAGGTGGGATAAACCGAAACCTGGATGCGCGGTCCTGTTTCACGCTCCGATTTCTGCTCCACCTTTTTCACGATTCCCAGCAGCTTGATCGTGTAACCGAGTTGCCCGGCGAATTGAATGTCCAGTTTGCTAATGTGGCGAATCCCCTCGACATAGATATCCCTCGGATCAATCCAAAAACCATGCGCCAGGGACGCCAAAATTCCCGTCTTATGCGCAGCATCATGCCCATCTATGTCCAGCGAGGGCTCAGCCTCGGCAAATCCAAGTTTTTGTGCATCCTTCAGGACTTCATGGAAATCCGCTCCTTCGAGCTTCATTCGAGTCAAAATATAGTTGCAGGTCCCGTTCACGATCCCGTACATACGCGAAATCCGATTCCCGATTAGTCCCTCCCGCAAAACCTTGATGATTGGAATCCCTCCGGCAACACTCGCCTCGTAATACAGGTTGGCCCCAAAATTCTGCGCGGTCGCGAACAGTTCCTTTCCGCGGGCGGAGAGCAACGCCTTATTAGCCATCACTACAGGTTTCCCTTGCCGCAATGCAGTTAAGGCCACCTCACGGGCAGTGGTGGTTCCGCCCATTAATTCAATGATGATGTCGATCGACGGATCATCCACGACCGATTTCCAGTCGGTCGTCAACAACTCGCGAGGAATGTGCACCGCCCTCTTCCTCTTCAAGTCTCGCACCGCGACTTTCTTAACGTGGAATCGAACCCCAAGACGAGATGACATCAGGCCACCATTCTCTTGAATGGCCTGATACACTCCGCCGCCGACTGTGCCGGCGCCGATTATGCCTAGGTTCACCTGCTGCATAAGACCGCAGAGATTGCATCCTACCCCGGGCAATGGAAAGTGCAATTTGCATCGCACGTGCCCCAGGATGGCTGCCGTCTGAAGACACTGGAACTCGCCGGTCGAACGGTTCGATCAAATACGGTTCGTCACGTGATTGCTGTAAATCCGTCGAGTCGGCAACGCCCTGAACCAAAGACCGCCTCTTGCCTGTTGCGATGCTCCGAATCCCACTCCCTAGTAAAAGCAAGGCCCGCAACGAATATTGAAGGGATGGAGCGTCGGAACATTCTTGCCGTGACGCAGAGCGAGTTGCAGTTCATCTGCCAATTGCGGAACGAACTGGCACGGGGAGGTTTCGATTCTCTGAACATCGCAAGGAACAGTGATGAAGCGCTCCTCTACCTTCGTGGTGTTGGAATCTATAGCAATCGGCGGACTTATCCTGCTCCCGATGCATTAATCCTCGATTGTGGAAACGTTGATGCATCCGACCTGGAAGTTTTAAGCTGGGTGCGCTCCCAACCCGATTTTTCCGAATTGCCTGTCATCCTTCTTTGCCCCGAACTCAATCATCCCACCACGCTGGCCTTGCCCGATCATTACTGCTCACTCGCCTCCCGATCTGCTCTCCACGAAGTTCCCACAGCCCTCGAACAATGCAGAAAATGGCATGCTCAACCAGCCTATTGAGAGTTCGTCGCTGCTTCCATACTTTCGTTTCACGGCCATACACTCCTCAGAAACAGGAAGTTCGATCATAATCTGGCTCAGAATCGGCCTTGGAGCACTTCGATCAACGGCCATGAATTCGAACCCACCTCGACATTTCCCATATAGTTCCCTTAAATGACAACCATGAAAACTCTTTGGACCGGATTGAAGTTACTGCCACTGATGATGCTTGGGGCCTTGTTAGCTGGGTGCTCGACTTACGACCGGCAATGGCGCGCGGTCGTGAAAGAACCTGTCCCGGCGAACAGTCCTGAGGGGGCCTGGGAAGGCCAGTGGATCAGCGATGCAAATGGGCATAATGGGCGTTTACGCTGCATTATCACCCCAGTCTCAGAAGGAAAATATAACGCGAATTACCAGGCGAAGTATCGCAAAGTATTCACCTTCAGTTATACCGTTCCGCTGGAAGTGAGGCGGGCGGGGGATTCATGGAAATTTAATGGCGAGGCCGACCTTGGGAAAATGGCCGGTGGCGTTTACACCTATGAAGGCGCGGTTAGCTCGAACCACTTTTTCTCCACCTATGATAGCAAGTACGACCACGGCAAATTCGAGATGTCTCGCCCCGAGCTATGATGATTTTCCCTTTCGCTCGTCCTTGGCGTCGTGCAGGAAAATGCTGATAAGAAGGTGAAACCCACCCGCAGCAGCAGCAATGAAACAGAGCATTGCGAACCCGGGGTAGCCAAGAATGGTGAACTCCGTGTGCACTTGCATCAGGAGTGAAGCACCTATAATCAGAGCCGCCAAAACAAGGCCGGAAGTAATCCGGTTTGCGATTTTGTGAAAAGCGGTGAGCAGAAGCGACGCATCGACCGCCTTGACCTTCACTTCCAATTCGGCGTTGGCAACCGCATCCAAAATACGGCTGAGGCGGTTCGGGAGTGTCCCGGCAAAATCTTTAATGTCCAGAATTGAAGCCGCGATGTTGCCGGGAGAAATGGATTTCCACATTCGCTGGTTGAGGATGTTGCTAACATTCCGCCGAACCGACTCATTGGGATTGAAATCTGGATCCAGGGTTTTCCCCACCTGATCCAACTGCAGGAGGGTTTTACCGAGCATCGTGAATTCCGTGGGCATGAACAGGCCGTTTTCGCCCGCGCTTTTTCCAAGGGCCAGCAAAGCTTTACCCACATCCATTTCCTTGAGCAGGTTGTCCTTTTGCTCTGCGATCAAATAGGTAATGCTCCGGCGAAAATCCTTTTCGTTGAATTCATCGGTCGGTTCGCTGATTTGGACGGCGATGTCGGCAGCCGTTTCGCTTTTCCCCTCGCTAACTGCGACGAGCAGTTTGACGAGCTGATCCTGCATCTCGGGAGTCGTGCGGCCAATCATGCCGAGATCGAGCAAAGCTATTTTATTGTCCTGCGTGAGGAAGACATTGCCGGGGTGCGGATCGGCATGAAACAAGCCATCGACCAAAACCTGCTTCAAGTAGGCGCGGAAAAGTTCATCCGCAAGCTCCGCACCATCAATATCAAGACGCGCAAGCGGAGTCACTTTTGTGATTTTGCGACCAGCGATAAAATCCATGGTCAACACACTGCGCGTGGAATAATCCTGAATTCCCTGGGGCACACGAATATTCGGAAACTCCTTCAGGTTTTGGGAAAGCTGCGTAAGGTTGGCCGCTTCCCGCTGATACTCCAGCTCGTTGATAAGCGTTTTTCGAAATTCCTCAAAAATTTTTGCGATTTGGTATCGCTTGCCCGATTTAGTGTATTCGAGCATGGAGGTGATTTCGTCGAGCACCTGGAGTTCATCAACGATGTGCTGGCGGATACCGGGCCGCTGCACCTTCACCACCACCGGACGACCATCACGCAGAGCGGCTTTATGCACCTGCCCAAGCGATGCGGCAGCAAGTGGTTCCCGATCAAATTCTGAAAACGCTTTGGATATGCGAACGCCGAGTTCGCTCACAATCACCTTTTCGATTTCCTCGAAAGGAACCGGTTTTACATTGTCCTGAAGCCGGCTCAACGCTTTTAAATAAGGCTCGGGCAAGAGATCAGGTCGGCTGCTAAGAAGCTGGCCGAGTTTGACGAAGGTTGGCCCCATTTTTTCCAGGTCATCCGCGAGTTCATCCGGGGAGACATGGCAGCGATCTTTACGAATGTCCTGTTCCTCCAGCAGGTCGCTGCTGGCGAAATCCTGAACTATATCCGAGCGACCGTACTTCAGAATGAGTGACGCGAGCTGCTGATAAATCTTAAGATGATGTGGTTTAAGCGATATTTTCATGACAATGGGTTCCCCTGCTCCCCCCTTCGTGTCACAAAAATAGCGATTTGCGCCCTCAAACTCAATACTGGCAGAGGGCTCATGAGTTCCCCTGCC
>JBQCGE010000269.1:0-3121 GCA_051955955.1 Verrucomicrobiota bacterium | reverse complement strand
GACTCCAGTGGACGCAAATTCGGATTATCTCACAGCGCTGACCGGGCACAAAATTGGCGGCGGTTCAGGCCCCAACCCGACGTTTGTGAGTGCCACGTTCACACTTGCGCATGCTACCAACGGCATACTTGGGATTCGTCTCATTGGCACCGAAGGTGGTGCTGCAAGCGGTGGATTCATCGGTGTTGTTGAACTTTCCGCGCTGAGCAGCAGCACGGATGTGGATAACGATGGCATGGACGATACCTGGGAACGCCAAAACGGCCTCGTGGTAGGTACGAACGATGCCAGCGGTGACTCGGACGCAGACGGTTTGACCAACCTTCAGGAATTCAATGCAAATACGAACCCCAAAATTGCAGACACAGATGGCGACGGGTTGAACGACGGAGTGGAGGTAAATACACACCATACCGATCCTGCCCGCGCTGATAGTGATGCAGACGGTCTTTCTGACGGAGCTGAAGTGAACACTCACCACTCAAACCCTCTCGCATTGGATACGGATTCCGACGGTTTCTCCGATGGGTTGGAAGTCGGGCAAGGTACTGACCCCACACGCGTCGATAGCAAGCCGGATAATTTGGCTCCCCTCGGCGTGGCAATCATTGGAACGAGTGATTCCGTCGAGGGAGGAATCGATACTCCTCACGCAAATGCTGGTGCGCCTGCGGCGATTAACGACTTTGACCTTACGAGTCATGTGGATACATTCAATGATCCTGCGGTCGATACAGCGAGTTACGTGGGAATCCTCTGGACCAACCCGGTCGCAAATGGAATTCAAAAACTTGAATTAACTCTCGCCACATTCTTTGATGGGGGCTGGTTCGGTGTGAATGGCGTCGGGCCGGGCGCTTTAGGAACCCTTAACGCCACTGAATATCTAGTAGAACCCACCGTTCAGGTCACCACGAATCACGGCACAAACTGGCAAACAGTTGCGCATACTTCGGATTATCTGACTGCCCTGGAAGGTCACGCGCTCCCTGCTGCATTTGCAGCGCCGACTTATGCAACCGCCAGATTTATCCTGGATGAGCCAGCGATGAATGTGAACGGTGTTCGTTTGATCGGGACTGAAGGTGGAACTGCCAGCGGGGGTTTCCTCGGAGTTGCCGAATTAAAAGTAACCTCCGGAACTAACACTCCCCCCACTGGATTGCAGTTAACTAACGCGGCAATCGTTTCGAATCACTTTCAATTCCAGGTAACCACAACTTCAGGAGTATCGCACGAGGTGCAATTCAAGAATTCGCTCAGCGATGCTTCCTGGCAGACGCTCACCACCATTGTGGGGGACGGTACTCCAAAAACAGTGACCGACACCAACGCAGTCGTGAGCCATCGTTTCTACCGGATTGTGAATTAACACTTTTGAGAACACACGCGAGCGGCTCGGCTGGATTTTTTTCCAACGAGCCGCTTTTCTATTCCAATGAGCCGTGGGAAAAAATCGAGGCGAGTGCAGGTGCACCTGCCCCCTTCATATCATCACGAACCAGGTTCCCGATATCCCGTACTCTATGTGCAGGATGGGCAGAACGCATTTAGCTCAGCTGGATCTGGTGTGGCGTATGGATGGGGAAATTGGGAGCTGGATATTACTGCTGACCAACTGTGTCGTGAAAACAGGATGCGTGAAGTCATTCTCGTTGCAGTCGATTGCACTTCCAGCCGCTATCGCGAATATCGCGGGCCGGTTGCCCCAAATCAGCAAAATCAGAAATATGAAGCTTATCGCGACTTTTTAATTCACGAACTCAAGCCCGGCATCGACAACGGTTATCGCACTCTTTCTGATCCTGCAAACTCGGCCCTCATTGGTTCTTCAATGGGTGGCATTTGCAGTGTTGCGATTGCCTGGGAAAGACCCGATGTCTTCGGACAGGCGGCGAGCCTTTCCGGCGCATTCCAGGTGGAGAACAAATATTTTCTGCGTCATGTACTCAGGCGGTATTGCGGCCCTGTGAAACCGTTGCGAATTTACCTCGATAGTGGAGATTGCGATTACAGTGGAGGAGATGACGGATTGAAGGAGACCATGGCCGTCGCGGCAGAATTCAGGCGGATCGGTTGGAACGAAAATAATTTGCATCACTTTATCGACCCTCGACTCACGGCCGAACAGCTTACGCCATTTCATTTGCCGGAAGACAAGTTTCGCGAAGCGCAGGCAAGCCAGCATAACGAACTTTATTGGAGGTTGCGCGCCTGGCGTCCGCTCTGCTGGATGTTTCCAAAAGTATGAACCGTATCGGCAAAGCATTCGCGGATCGCTTCCGGGAACTGCTCGGCGGCTTTGGCGCGCGACAAAGGGAAAAAGGAGTTCAACTGCTCTTTGAAAAAGCCCGATTGAATGGAAATGAAATCAGTCATCAACTCGCGGAGCAAAACTTAAAGCTCGCCGAAAAGCTGCATCGCTTCCATGAACGACAGGGTGAGTCAGTTTGTCAGTTTTCTGGCAAAGTTCTGTGTGATGCTGGGCTGGGGGGGCTTGCCCGCTGGCTTCGTGCGTCTGGGTGTGATGCGGAATGGATACAGGACATCACCGACGAGAATCTTGTTCGTAACGCCCAACGGGAGAACGCCGTCATTATCACGACGGACAGTCTATTGCTTGAGCGACGAGACATTACGAGCGGTGCCGTTAAAGCCATTTGGGTTCCTCCTACCCTAAAGATTATCGAGCAACTCCGCCTGGTTCGCGCAGAATTAAATTTGCCGCAGCTCGAATCTCGCTGCATGCGATGTGGTGGCGAACTTCGCGAAGTGAATAAAGAGGATGTCAGGGAGCAAATCCCGCCGAAAACTTACCGCTGGGTAAACCAGTATTTCCAATGCGAGCGTTGCGGGAAAATTTTCTGGAAAGGAACGCATTGGCAGCGCATCGAGAGGGAACTTTAAAAAGTAAATCGTCATTCCGGAAGATAATTGCGTTTTCTTCATGTAGATTTCACCGAGTTTCAGAACCGCGCCGTGTGCGTTCCATCGCACATGAAATATTTTCGTGAAACGTGCATTTCCACTCGATTTTATCGGGTTCTGCTGCATATTGTCCTCGCGCGGGCAATGATTTCGAAGTGCTGACGGCCAAAAATTTTTTTCCAAAAATCGAAAG
>JBQCGE010000268.1:0-6498 GCA_051955955.1 Verrucomicrobiota bacterium | reverse complement strand
CAATCTCTCTGTTCATTTCAAGGTGAGACCTGCCTCGGTTTCCCTGCCCGCAAGACCCGCAGAGAGTAGCCGCGACTGTTATCGAAAGGCTCGACTCGCGCTTCAATTTCCAGCACCGGATAACGAACGACAGCCAGGCCGTAGCTTCGGTATGTGGGTGCGAATAGTTCGGTTTCGACTATGCCAGTCCAGTCAGCAAGTGAGAGAAACTTCATTGGCTCACCGGTGGCCTGGTGATGGGTGCGCTGTTCGATAACAAGGCCGCATGTAGTGACGGTTTGCCCAATGAATTCACTCAGGCGATTCACAGGACAATAACTCTCCCAATGCACATGAGAAAAGAGTTCGAGCGGATGGCCGCTGACCGTGAAACCGAACAATTCCGTTTCCGCTTCGAGGCGTTCGTGCCGGGTAGGCTCTTGAAGCGGTACCTCCGGTAAATATTCCAGACCAGGCGGAGCAATTAACCAACCTTGCTGTGTGTCACGAGAATTGCCAAAAGTCCTGACAAGATGTTGCGCCTGCCAGAATTGTCGCGTTCGACTTTCGCCGAATTCGCCAAAAGCTCCGGCCTGGATCATCTTTTCCAGTTCATCGCCGCCTGGGGCAACTCGATGGAAGAAATTTGCGATTGTATTGAATGGCCCATTTTTTCGCGCTGCAAGCATCGCATCCGCAGTGCGCGTACTGAGCCCTTTTACGCGTGTTAATGGGACGCGAATGGAGTCCCCCTGCGCAACGAAAGCAGGACCTGGTTCATTCACGGATGGCGGCAGAAGCTTCAAGCCGAGCCGATGACATTCCAGGATGTAAACGAGCGGATGATAAAATCCCTTTCCATTCGTGAGCACTCCAGCCATGAATTCCGCTGGATGATAACGCTTCAGCCACGCTGCCTGGTAAGCTTCAACAGCGTAGGCCGTTGAATGCGCCTTGTTGAAGGCGTAACCATTGAAGCCGGTGACGAGTTCCCAAACTTCGCGGATTTTTGCATCGTCATGATTCCGTGTGCGGGCAGAATCGATGAACTCAACTTCGATTTCTTTAACCACACGCCAGTTCTGTTTTACCAAGGCACGCCGCAACACATCCGCCCGCCCCGGATTTAATCCAGCAAATGCTTCGCAGATTTGCAGAATATGTTCCTCATAAACAACCAGCCCAAAGGTGCTTCGCAAGCATGGCTCCAGTGATGGATGCGGATATTGCGGCGGCTCCATCTTTTGGTAGCGCCGAGTAAACGTCACTTTTTTGTCTTCATTTGCCGCGCCGGGGCGAATGACACTCACAATCGCAACCAATCCGTCGATTTCTCTCACGTTCGTCATTTTGCAGAGGCTGACCATGGCGGGGCTTTCGATATGGTGAACCGCGCGTGCCCCGCCGTTTGCAATCATCTCCCAAACTTCCGTGTCCTGCCACGGTTCAAGCCCGACGAGATCAACTGGAATGTTCCGCTTTGTGATTGATTCCCTGGCATCCCGCATGACCGCCAAACCGCCCTGCGCGAGAATATCCATTTTGACGAGGCCCGCTGCTTCCACCGCATCCATGTCCAGGTGGGTTGTGGTGTATCCTTTATTCGCGATGAAAGTCGGAGTCAGTGTGTGCATCCGTTGTCTTGAGAGAACAACGCCGCAGGGATGCATTTTGGGATGACGTGGCAAGCCGTCCAGGAACCCCGCTGTTTCAATTGCGGTCTTGTAGGGTTCCTCTGCGATTGGCAGATCGCGACAGGCCGGGTTGTCGCGTAGAAACTCGACCAGATTCGTTTTCTCGGACGTCTCTGGTTCCCACGAACCAAAACTCCACGGGAAATTTTCCGTGAAATACCGCACCTGATGTTCGGAAAGTCCCAGAACTTTTGCGATGTCAGCAAAGGCGCTTCGCGCTCGAAACGTGGAGAATCCACCTACTACTGCGCAATGGTCACTCCCGTATTTATCGAACATCATTTTTACCACGTCATCCTTGCGGTCATGCGCGAAATCAATGTCAATGTCGGGCAGTTTGTTCAGAGCCATCCGCTCGCGATTTAGAAAGCGCCGAAAGTAAAGACCGAAACGAATTGGGCAGACGTCCGAAATTCCCAGACAGTAGCATACTAATGAATCCGCCGCGCTCCCGCGTGTGATCCATTCAATGCCATGCTCCCGGCAGATTTGCAGCAATTCCCAGGTGATCAGGAAATAATCTTCATAACCAACCTCCGCAATGATGTTCAGTTCCTCCTGGATTTGCGCTCGGATTTTCTCCATTGGGATTTCTGCTCCGGTATCCGAAATGATCCGTTTTCCCGAATAACGATTGCGCAACCCATCCAGCACCAGTTGCCGAAGGAAATTCCTGGAAGCCGAGCCGTCAGGTGGAATAAACGCGGGAAATTGCGGCTTGCCAAAAGGGAATGAGAATTCGCATCGATCCGCAATTTCGTGCGTGGCACGAATCCATTCAGGATGCCGGGCACACATCGCGCTGAATTCAACGGAGGAAGGAAAGTGAAATCGTCCGTTACGCCGTTTTTCGGGATGATCATGTTCCAATAAGGTCAAGGTTCGAATGCTCTGTAGAATGTCATAGCGGTGGCGATCAGCAGCATCCGCATAATGCACCGCTGGGCAGGCGACAGTTCCTTCGCGTTTCGCGACTGCTCTGTAGAACCTGCCCGGAAAAAATTCCGCCAGTGTCGCATCGGAACTGAGGGCAAGCAGGCCTTCACTATGCTCTGCAAGCAACGAAGGCTTGATCGGTCCGCGCTGTTTCGTCGCAACAGATGCCACGTCTTGCGTTTCCTCAGCGTGGCGGGAGAGCAGGCGACACAGGTTGAAATAGCCGGTCGAGTTGGCGACATAAAGCAGAGTTGGATGCGAACCAACGCGGAGTTCTGCACCAATTATCGGCTTAATATCCGCCGCTTGCGCCGCTTGAACGAATTCCACCACCCCGTGCAAATTCCCCGTATCGGTCAATGCAACAGCACGCAAATCATGCCGCTTCGCGATCGGAACAATTTCGGAAGGCGAGAGCGTTGAATCGAGAAAGGAGTAATAACTGTGGCAGCGGAGCGGAACGTAACCGGTCGTTTGCGCCCGGGAGATAATTTGAAACCTTGGTTTGAGCTGGCTTGGGTTGTCATTTTTCGCCAGCGATTCGCGAGGTCCATTTCGCAGCAGAAAATCGTGCCCACGCAGGATTACCGAATGTCCACGCGCCCTGCGCAAATCATCAATCACGGAGGCCACGCGTGAAGCTGCATGGCGATGTCTCGACGAAAGCTCCAGGGGCAGATCGTTCCCAAAGCGGCCATCGTATAGGTTCGATAATTTAAGCGAGACCAATCGCAAGCTGACCCGGCGCTTCCATGCCCGGCGCAGCATTTGTTGCAATCGACCGTAAACGTCTGTTTCCAGATCTGTCGGTTCAACGAGGCTCTCGCTCACCTGGTCCTCAGCCATATCATTGTACCGGACTTTCACGGTAAGAGTCCGAATGGTTCGCCTCTCCTCGCGCACTTTCGCAAACAGGCTGTCCGCCATGCGTCGGAGCGTCGCATCCGCATATTCCTCATCCGTTAAATCGCTGGCGAATGTTTCCTGATGGCTGAACGTTTTTTGCGGCTCACGCGCGGGAACAAGCGGTCGCTCATCAATCCCATGAGCAAACTGATGGATCATCGCCGCTTGATTTCCGAGCAGCAGTTCGAGCATTTCAATCGGTGTCCCGGCAATGTGGCGGATTTGCGCCAGGCCAGCGGCATTCAATCGAATACTTGTCTTAGGGCCAATGCCAGGCAACCACTTGTTAGGAAGTGGTTGAAGAAACGACGCTTCCTCACCTGGAGAGACCCGAACGAAAGCCGCTGGCTTGTGCAGTTTGGAAGCAACCGAAGAGACCAGCTTGTTTGTGGCCAGGCCTTCGCTGACGGTGATTTTTAGACGCTCCTTGATGGCCTTGCGAATGGTATTGGCAACTTCGAAAGGGGATTTTGGCGTTCCCGTCAGATCAAAATACCCCTCATCAATGGAAGTTTGCTCCACGTCGGGCGTAAAGTCGTAGCAATAGCCAAACATCCAATGCGAGAATTGTTCATACCGCTCGAAATCACCCGGCAGGACGACCAGCCTGGGGCAAAGCTTTCGCGCCCTGCTCGTCGGCATCGGCGTGTAGACGCCGAACTTTCGCGCCTCGTACGAAGCCGAGGCAATAATTCCACGCCGCTCACCGCCCACCGCAATCGGCCTTCCGCGCAGGCTGGCGTCAGACGCCTGTTCGACTGCCGCGAAGAAGGCGTCGGCATCCAGATGAACAATTGTGCGTGGCATAAAGACCCATAAAGAGGCTTAAGTCATTTTAGCGCAGGCACGAACACACCGATCCTGGCCATGAGCAATGCGCGGAGTAACTCATTTAGGAGGCAATGGATTCATCCAAGCCAATCCCCATCCATGTCCGTCGGGATCGATAAAACTATGTGAATACATAAAGCCAAGGTCTTCAGCATTCTCGAAAGTGGTGCCCCCGGCGGCAATTGCCTGGGCCACCATCTCGTCCACTTTATTGCGGCTGTCGCAGAATAAACAAAAAAGCACCTGGTTGAACCTGGAGGTGTCGCAGAGCGGCTTGGGCGAGAATTTACGGAATGTGTCGTGACTCATCAGCATTATTTGAACCTCCTCGCTGATCATGATGCAGGCACTGTCATCACAAGTGAATTGTGGATTCCCGGAGTAGCCAAGCGCCTTCCAGAAAGCAGTCGACCGAGCCAGGTCTGTTACGGGGAGGTTAATGGAAATTTTAGTGTTCATAATGTGCTGTTTATCTGGTTCAATTTTAAGTCATCGGCCTTCTACAGAACCGGTGCCCATGCTACGACGAACAAACCCACCGCAATTGGACAACAGATCGCTTTCAGGATGAATTTTCACTGGGAGTTTAATCCTTTGTCTTTCGAATTAACGCTTTAAAGACCCCCTGGATCATGAGCTCTTCGGACGGGATCAGGTCGGGGTATTTCGGATTTTCAGCTTTAAGGAACGGCTTTCCATTTTTTAAAAGGAAGGTCTTTAAAGTGCTTTTGCGGTCAATAAGCGCCGCCACGATTTGCCCATGGCGCGGATCAGGTCCATGCTCCAGGATTACAATATCCCCGTCACAAATATGCCTGCCGATCATCGAATCTCCACTCACACGTAGAGCGAATGTATTGCGTGTGGGGCGGAAGCTAATGGAATCGATTGTAACCGGAACACATTCGATGCTCTCCTGCTCCCGATCTGAACCAAACCCGGCAGGGATCGATCCAAATATGGGAATTTCAAAAACCCTTTCTTGAACGGCTGGCCTAACGGTTTGCAGGTCTTCACTGAGCCGGAGTGAACGCGCTTTGCCAGGTTGGGAAATCAACCACCCCTTTTTTACAATTGCTTCGATATGACATTCTGCCGCGCGTTTGCTGCTCCAGCCGAAGTTCTCCGCAATTTCCCGCAAAGTTGGCGCGGAGAATCCTGCCCTGAGGCGATCCTGAACAAACTCAAACACGCGGCGCTGGGTTTCAGTTAGTTGAGACATACTAGCCTTATGTCTAGTATGGCATTTGGCATTGTCAACAGTCTCTTATCGTCGAATCTCCGATCGGTATCGAAGTCGGTAGAGAGAAGGCAATTGAAAATAATCCCCTTCCCATAGTACCTGCTATCTTTTACCCTCAAGGTGTTAAATCGTTTGGAGTGGAATGAAATCTTTTTCAAAAATCATATTGGGCAGCATGGTGGGTTCCTTATCGGCGAGTATTTTGTTTGCGGCGCCGAAAGTCACAATAGAGTACAATTCGAATGAGGAGGCTACTTCGGCCTTTCACTTCAAATCGGTTCCTCCTCCGACCGAGCATGACTCCGCCCAAAAAGCCGTTATATCGTTGGTTCAAGGCGCGCTCGATCAAAACTCAGGCGGTCTTGGATGTCTGAACGATGGAAAAGTGCCTGGAGAAGATGACCAGCCTTCGCGGAATTTTTTCTTAAATGCAGGAACCCAGGGAGGCGTGGTGGTGTTTGATCTAGGCAAGGAAATTTCTGTCCGGGAAATACATTCGTACTCATGGCATGCGGGAGGGCGGGCAGCGCAGGTTTACCGTGTATTTGGCGCTTCAGGGAATGAAGCAGGTTTTGTCGCAAAGCCTGAGAAAGGAACTGATTTTTCCAAAACGGGCTGGACGGAACTGGCCACTGTGGACACACGCTCCGCACAGAAAGGCGAAGGGGGGCAATTTGGGGTAAAAATTTCCGGAGAAGGCGCGCTCGGCACCTTTCGCTATTTATTGTTTGAGATCGCAGCGACCAGCAGCACGGACCGGTTTGGCAATACCTTTTACAGCGAAATAGACGTGCTGGACAAGGAGGCGCCCGCTGCTTCGACCGTGGCACAAAGCGCTTCGGAAGGACGCCAGATCGTTACCACTGGGGAAGGAAAGTACCAGATTACAATAGATACATCTGACACGCC
>JBQCGE010000267.1:0-2517 GCA_051955955.1 Verrucomicrobiota bacterium | reverse complement strand
ACTCCTTCGAGGAGATCCATGTAGTAGTTATCACTGCGGGTTTTCTTTTCCCCCATGACAATGGTCATTGAGGGTTGCGGGAGTGAGGCTTCGATGACTTGTTTGCCATTAATGGAATCGACATTGGCGCTGGAAGTTCCGCGGAGAAAATAATCGTTCCAACCGTTCATGATGAAGGCACGGATGGCCTGGTCGGGCGAGACGTTCTTCGGGTTTGTTTTCTTTTGTGATTTGTCGCGCTGCTTCAATTCGGTAGGGCATTGGAGCATTTCCAGCGTGGTGTAATATTTCTTCAACTGGACGGGCCAGCGATTCACGCTCACACGAGGAGGAAAGCCGCCATTGAAATCCTGCGCGTATAAAACCATGGAAAGGCCCATTTGGCGAAGGTTGCTGAGGCACTTCATGGAGGAGGCTTTTTCCTTCGCGCGACCGAGCGTCGGCAAAAGGAGCGAGGCGAGGATTGCGATGATGGCGATCACGACAAGGAGTTCGATCAAAGTAAATGCGCCAGCCGGCTGACAACGATGGGCCGATGGATAGGAGGCGCGCATGGATTAGGTGATCATTTCCCGGCGCGGGAGATTTGGCAAGGGATGATGTGGTTTGTTGGGGTGGCCCTGAGATGGAAGGCGATTTCCGGGGTCCCTGAATTCGGTTCAGGCGCGGTGTCTGAACGGGAGAAACGGAGCGTCTGTCGTCCCCAATGAGGGATCGCTAATTGACAGGGTGGGAGTGAGGGACTAGCGTCGCTGACACGTCCCAATGTGGCGCCCGTCTCATAGAACAGCCTTGAAATCTGATTCAACCAACGGCCGCGGTAGCTCCGGTCTGTTTTTCGCCTTTTCGTTTTTTCTGATCTTTTTTGCGATTGGCTGCGCAACGGTGCAGAGCAATCAAACGTTGAAATGGGGTGAAGGCGATCCCCTGCCCCCTGAAACGGAAGATCGGATTGCGGCTCTTGCTCATTTCGCGACGGGAATCAGCCATGAATTGAACGAGGATTCGGCTGATGCGACGGATGAATTTTTGCAATCGGCATTGCTCGATCCCGGACAGGCGGATTTGGTACTGGATGTGACGCGGCGTTTGCTGCGGGAGAAGCGAGGGCCAGAGGCAGTGGCATTGCTGCAAACCGCGATTACGGAAACGGAGAATCCGCCGGGGGAATACTTCACCTGGCTGGGCATCGTGTATTTGCAAAGCGGCGAAACGAACCTTGCGACGGAACTTTCGGAATCGGCCATCCTGCTCGCGCCTCAAGACCCTGGAGCGTATCAAACGCTGGCGCAGATTTACACGCAAACAGCACGGACGAACGACGCCCTGCGGGTGATTCACACCGCGCTTCAACAAACCAATGCGCCCGCTGAATTTTTACTGACCCTGGTGGACCTTGTGGGGCGATTCAATCGGCAGCAGTTGATTAACGACAACGTGGCGCGGGCGAATACCTCGATGCTGCTCGACCTGGCGGCGTCACGGACCGAGGAGAACCCGGTGATTCAACAGCGGATCGCGGAGCTTTACATGATGCAGGGGGATTCGGCCAAGGCGCAGCCCTTGTATGAAGCGCTTTTCCGCCAGTTTCCGGATGCGCCAGGCATTCGGGAAAAGCTGGCCAATATTTATTTGCGGAGCGAGCAGAACGAAAAAGCGGCGGAAATGCTGGAGCAACTGAGGCGCAACAACCCGACGGACCCGAGCACTTATTTCTTTCTGGGGAGCATTGCGGCGGATGCGAAAAAACCTGAGAAGGCGAAAGAGTATTTTGAAACCGCGATTCAACTGAACCCGAACTTTGAGCCGGCATATTACGAGTTGGCCGGAGTGCAGATCGGAATGGACAAACCGGAAGAGGCGTTGAAAACGCTCGATAAGGCGCGGACCAAGTTCAAGTTGAACTTCGTTTTGGAATTTTACACGGCGATTGCAAACACCGCGCTGGAAAAGTTCTCGGAAGCGCTGTCGCATTTTACCTCGGCGGAATTGATCGCAAAGACGAGTGATCCTTCGCGATTAAATTATGTGTTTTATTTTCAGCTTGGGGCAGCGCAGGAACGAAGCGGGAATATTGAGGAGGCGGTGAAGGCGTTTCGGAAGTGCCTGGAACTTTCGCCCGATTATCCTGAAGCGCTGAACTACCTTGGCTACATGTGGGCGGACCGGGGTGAGAATCTTGAGGAAGCAAAAGAGTTGATCGAGCGCGCTCTTAAGAAAGAGCCGAACAACGCCGCTTACCTGGATAGCCTTGCATGGGTCTATTACAAAATGCAAAAGCCAACGGAGGCTTTGAACTATATCAACTCGGCAGTCGCGCACAGTGAAAAGCCAGACCCGGCTTTGCTGGAGCATCTTGGGGATATTCACCTTGAGTTGAAGCAGGTTCAACAGGCGCGTGATGCGTACTCCAAAGCGCTTGCGATCAAGCCGGACCAGAAAATTCAGAAGAAACTGGAGACGCTGGGACTTCGTTAAAGGCGGTAGCAGCGACTTCGTTATTCGAGCTTTTCGCGC